>NZ_KE148552.1:422-7410 GCF_000410635.1 Comamonas sp. B-9 | reverse complement strand
TCCCTTTTTCCCCCGGGCCGCCCGCCATATCGCGGGCGCGCTGCTCGCGGCCGCCGCGTGTGCGGGCCAGGCCGGCGCGTAGGCCGGGGTGCTGCCAGTCAAAGCCCAGGCCCACGATGTGTACCGTGGTTTCGCCAAAGCTGACCGAGATCTCCACGCCGCTCAAAAACGCCAGCTGCTGCTGGGCGGCAGCCGCGCTCGCCCGGTCCAGGCCGCTGACCTCGTCATGGTCGGTCAGCGCCCACAGCTGCACACCCCTCTCGCGCGCACGCTGCGCCAGCGCTTCCGGGCTCAGGGTGCCGTCGGAAAACGTGGAGTGGCAGTGCAGATCGGCGTTCAGCATGTCTGGCATGAAATTGGCTAGAGGGACCAAGGTGCTTGCGGCGTATACGGGTGGCAGCGCATCAATATGTTCTTTCATTGTAGGCCGCGTGCTGCTTCCAGCGTGTCAGACCCGGCGCAGCGTCGGGGCTATCCCGGGTTTTTCGGGCTCGGCTGTCTCTGAAATGTCAGTATTAACCCTTAAATTGTCGTTGTTTCGCCGATTTGACGAAAATAACAATGCATCTCGACGTTTTGTGTTTTTTACTAGGGTTTTTAACAGGAATACACTGTCGGTTTTTCACGGTCGCGCAGCCCGTTTTCGCTGCGTCTAGAGGATACGTAGATGTTTTCTGTCAAAAAGTGGATGGGTGCAGCGGCCTTGGTAGTCGCAGGTGTATCAGTGGCTGGCGCGGCCCTGGCGCAAGGTGCGGAGTCGACGATGGACCGCGTCAAGCGCACCAAGGAACTGCGCGTGGGCACCGTTGCGGGTGCAATCCCCTATTTCAGCAAGGACCTGGTGACCCAGAAATGGGAAGGCTTTGGCCCCGACTTTGGTGAGAGCCTAGCCAAGAAGCTCGGCGTGAACGTCAAGTTCGTCGAGACCACCTGGGGCAATGCCGTGCTGGACCTGCAGGCCAACAAGATCGACCTGATGTTCGCGATGGCGCCGACCCCCCAGCGCATGGAAGTGGTCAACTTCTCCAAGCCCTTGCTCAACAACACCTTCACCGCCGTCTGCAAAAAGGGCCATGCCCCGGTGCAGACCTGGGAGCAGCTGAACAACCCCGATGCCAAGGTGGTGGTCGATATCGGCTCCAACCAGGACCAGTTCGCCACCCGCGCGCTGCCCAAGGCCAATATCTCGCGTCTGGAGAGCTCGGGCGCGGCGACGATGTCGGTGCAGACCGGCCGCTCCGACTGCCAGGTGCTGGTGGTGCTGCTGTCGCAGCCACTGGTGGCCAAGCGCCCCGATGTGGGCACGGTCTATGTGCCGACCCCGGTCGAGACGGCCAACACCAATGTGGGCCTGCGCAAGGAGCCGAACAAGGACTTCGAGAACGCTGTCAACGCCTGGCTGGATGAAGCCCGCTCCAAGGGCGAGATCCAGTCCGTGGTGCTCAAGAACATGGAAAAGCTGGCCGGCGTCAAGGCCGATTCCTTCCCCAAGGAAGTCAAGTTCTGATGGTTGGTCCACATGGGCGCGGTGCCCATGTGAAACACCCCGGTTGCAGCCGCGTGCTGCCTCCGGGGTGTATGCGTTAAAGGTAGATTGATTTATGTACGAGTGGGACTTTAGTTTCCTGTGGAAGTACCGCATGCTGCTGGTCGGCGGCGTGGGCTACACCTTGCTGTTCACGGTGATCTGTATCCTGGGCGGCCTTGCGGTCGGACTGGTTGCAGGCCTGGGCCGGCTGTCCAGCAACAAGATCATCACGGCGCCGCTGCGCGCCTTTGTCGAGGTCTTCCGCTGCACGCCGGTGCTGGTGCAGCTGGTGTGGTTCTACTACGCGCTGCCCGTGCTCACCGGCATCGAGATGAGCGCGCCGGTGGCCGCTGCGCTGTGCCTGTCGCTGTACGGCGGCGCCTTTTATTCCGAAATCATCCGGGGCGGCATCATCTCCACCGATATCGGCCAGACCGAAGCGGGCCAGGCCATTGGCATGACGCGCGGCCAGGTGATGCGCCGCGTGATTCTGCCCCAGGCTTTCCGCAAGATGATTCCGCCGCTGGTCAACCAGTCGATCCTGCAGCTCAAGAACACCTCGCTGCTGATGGTGCTGGCCGTGCCCGATCTGCTCTACCAGGGCCAGGTGATTGCGCATGACACCTACCGCCCCCTGGAGGTCTACACCTTCATCGCCATCACCTATTTTGTGATTCTTTTCCCTGTGACCTTGTGGGCCAAGCGCCTGGAGCACGGCACATCGGCCGGCAAGGAGGCCTGAGATGCAAGACCAACCGCTCATTTGTATTCGTGGCCTCAAGAAGTCCTTTGGCAAGCTCGATGTTCTCAAGGACATCTGCCTCGACGTGAACCGGGGCCAGGTGGTGGCGCTGATCGGGCCCTCGGGCTCGGGCAAGTCCACCTTGCTGCGCTGCATCAACCTGCTGACCGTGCCCGATGGCGGCGACATCCGCGTCGATGCGCAGTCGCTGGCCTTCAGCGGCAAGCAGACCCAGTTGCCCAAGGACAAGGTGCTGGCGGGTTTTCGCGCACGCACCGGCATGGTGTTCCAGCATTTCAACCTGTTCCCGCACATGACGGTGCTGCAAAACGTCATGGAAGGCCCGCTCACGGTGCTGCGCATCAGCAAGGCGGAGGCCCAGGCCCGCGCCACGGCCCTGCTGCAAAAGGTGGGCCTGGCCGAGCGCGCGCAGATGATGCCCGACCAGCTCTCGGGCGGCCAGAAGCAGCGCGTGGCCATTGCCCGCGCGCTGGCCATGCAGCCCAGCGTGATGCTGTTTGACGAGGCCACCTCCGCGCTCGACCCCGAGCTGGTCGGCGAGGTGCTGCAGGTCATCCAGTCGCTGGCGCGCGACGGCATGACCATGATCCTGGTGACCCACGAGATCGCCTTTGCCCGCGAGGTGGCCGACAAGGTCGTCTTCATGCGCGATGGCGTGGTGGTCGAAGAGGGCCCGCCCGCACAGGTGATCGACAACCCGCAGCACGAGGCCACGCGCAGCTTTCTGGGCCGCATCATCGGCCACACCGCCTAACCAGCAGGGAGGAGAACCATGGATTTTCGACTCGACGATATTGACCGCAAGCTGCTGGCGCTGTTGCAGGCTGACGCCCGCGAGTCCACGGCCAAGCTGGCGCGCAAGCTCAACCTGGCGCGCACCACCGTGGTGGCCCGCATTGCGCGGCTTGAAAAAGAGGGCGTCATTGCCGGCTACGGCGTGCGCCTGGGCTCCAAGCTCGAGCAGTCGGCCGTGCGCGCCTACTGCGGCATCAGCGTGATGCCCAAGACCGCCCAGGCCGTCATGCAGGTGCTCGAGAGCATCCCCGAGGTCGAAGAGGTCTCGGCCGTCTCCGGCCAGCATGACTACATGATCTTTTTGCGCTGCGATTCCAACGAAAAGCTCGATGCCTTGCTCGACCGCATCGGCCTGATCGAAGGCATTCGCCAGACCTACACCTCGGTGGTGCTGAGCCGCAAGATCGACCGCCGTGGCGCACTGCCGGCGCTGCCCCTGCTCGACTGAACCTGCCCATGTTGCCCACCACCGCCTCTGTGCCCTTCCTCGGCATCCTGATGCTCGATACCCAGTTCCCGCGCCCGCCCGGGGACATCGGCAACCTGCAGACCTGGGCAGCGCTGGGCATCCCCGTGCAGATGCACAAGGTGCAAGGCGCCTCGCCCGCCAAGATCGTGCGCGAGGCCGACCCCCGTTTTGTGCAGCCCTTTGTCGATGCGGCCCGCGCAATGCAGGCGCAGGGCGCGGCGCTGATCACCACCAGCTGCGGCTTTCTGGCCGCCTACCAGGAGCTGCTGGCCAGCAAGGTCGATGTGCCGGTGGTCAGCTCCAGCCTGCTGCAGTGCGCACACTTGCCCCGGCCTGGCGTAGTCACCATTGCGGCGGCCAGCCTCACGCCGCGCATTCTGGCTGCTGCTGGCGTACCCGAAGGCACCCCCGTGCAAGGCGTGGCGCCGGAGGGGGAATTTGCCATGCGCATTCTCGGCAATGAATTGGAGATGGACATCGCCCAGGCCGAGCGCGATGTGGTGGCCGCTGCTGTTGCGCTGTGCCAGGCCCATCCGCAGCTGGAATCGATTGTGCTGGAATGCACCAATATGCCTGTCTACCGCGATGCGGTGGCACGTGCTACGGGCCTGCCGGTGCACGATGTGGTGAGCCTGCTGGCCCAGCGCTGGGCGGCGCTGCCGGCCTGATGCCTGGCCAGGCCTAGAGCGCCCGGCCATGCAGCCCGGGCGTAGCGGCATGAACGCTTGAGCTTTTGATTAGCCCTTGAGGAAACGCTCGGCGCGGAACGGCCGCACATCGACCGGTGCATCGTCGCCGCGCATCAGTGCCGCCAAAATGGCGCCCGTGCCCGGCCCGGTGCTAAAGCCAATGTGCTGGTGGCCAAAGGCCAGCCAGAGGTTGCGCTGGCCCGGCATCGCACCAATGATGGGACGGCTGTCGGGCAAGGTGGGGCGGCTGCCCATCCAGGGCGCGGGCTCCAGCGCCTGGCCCATGTCGATTGCCTCGCGTGCCGCAGCCTCGGCCAGGCCCAGCTGGACCGGGTTGGCGGGGGCGTCGATATCGGTCAGCTCCACGCCACTGGTCAGGCGCAGGCCTTGCTCCATTGGGCTCAGCACATAGGCGCCAGCGGTGTCATAGACCGGGCGCGAGATATTGCAGGACGCGGGTGGCGCAAAGTGCATGTGGTAGCCGCGCTCATAGGCCATCGGCACCTTCACGCCCAAGGTGGCCATGAACTGGCGGCTCCAGGGGCCCAGCGCCACCACCACGCGGTCAGCCTCCAGGCCATCGTGCGCGCCATCGGCGCGGATGCGCCAGCGGCTGCCGGCCAGCGGCTCGACGGTCTTGATGCGGGCCTGCGCATACTGGCCGCCCTGCTTGCGGAACAGCTCGGCATAGGCCTTGACGACATCGCCGGGGCTGTCGACCGACCAACTGTCCTTGATCCACAGCGCGCGCTCGAAGATCGGGTTCAGGGCCGGCTCCAGCTGGCGGATATGGTCGCGCTCGAGCACCTCGGTGGCCACGCCAAAGTGGGCCATGCGCTCGCGCGCCAGCGCGCCGCCGGCAAAGGCGCTGGACTGGCGGTAGAGAAACATCCAGCCGTTGTCACGCATGCGGTGCGCGGCGCCACTGGCGCGCAGCAGCTGGGCATGCTCGTTCATCGACAGGCGGATGAGGCTGTCGAGCGCCGTAGTGGTTTCCTCAAACACCTGGCTGCGGGCCTGGGCGACAAAGCGCGCGGCCCAGCCCAGGTTCTGCAGCAAAAAGCGGGCCTGGTAGCGAAAGCCGGCGCTCTGGTTTTTCAACAGCACCGGCAGATTGCCCCAGAGGCCGGGGTTGTTGAAGGGCATCAGCGAGCTGCGCGCGATCACCCCGGCGTTGCCGTAGGAGGTCTCTTCGCCAGGGGCCAGCCGGTCCAGCAAGGTTACGCGGAAACCCTTTTTCTGCAATGCCAATGCGCTGGCAACGCCCACCATGCCGGCGCCCAGCACGGCCACGGAAATATTGCTCATGGAATGTCTTGGGTCCTAGCAGTCATCTAGAAACGATCTAGCGTATGACTGATATTAAATTAACAATCAAAACCAAGGGCTTGGCAAGCGCTGGCGTCCGGGCCATCGCCGGGCCATGCGGCCTGCCAGCCGCTGCGGGCCAGTCCCTGGTCGGGATGCCTGTGCGACAAGCGTTTTTCGCACCGCATCCTGCGGCGCGTATTTTAGGAAATTACGGTGACAAAGGTGTCCCGTTGCCGCGCTATTTCCTTAACTTTTAGTAAAGTCTTGCGGCCCCGCAAACCGCAGGCGCTGCTCAACCGGGCAGCTGGGCGCCTTCGACCAGAAACTGCAGCTTGCGCTGGCCCTGCCATTCGTTGATGTCCAGCCGGTAGGCCAGCAGCACCTTGGTGGGCAAGGGCTCGGTATGGCCAAACCAGATGCCGTCCACCATCTCGCCATGGTGGCGCAGCTTGAGCGACAAATGTTTTTCGCCGACCAGGCGCTGGCTGACGATCTCCAGCTCTTCGCTGAAGGTAGGCGGCGCAAAGCCCTGGCCCCAGACCTGGCTGTTGAGCGTGTCCACGGTCTCGGCATGGCGGAACTGCACCGGCAGCGGGCCATCGGTCTCCAGCTGGCGGGTGAGCGTGCGCTCATCGAGCCATTCCTGTGCGACCTGGGCGAGGGCCTGTTCAAACACCTCGAAATCGTCCAGCGCAATCGTGCAGCCCGCCGCCATCGCATGGCCGCCGAACTTGATCAGCACACCCGGGTGGCGCTTGGCCACCAGATCCAGCGCATCGCGCAGATGGAAGCCGGGGATGGAGCGGCCCGAGCCCTTGAGCTCATGCTCGTGGCCCGGCGCGCTGCTGGCGGCAAACACAAAGGTCGGGCGGTGCAGCTTGTCCTTGATGCGCGAGGCGACGATGCCGACCACGCCTTCGTGGAAGTCCGGGTCAAACACGCTGACGGCCGGTGGCGGCTCGGTGCCTTCTTCAAACAAGGCCTCGGCCAGCAGCATGGCGTGCTCGCGCATGCCCGTCTCGATATCGCGGCGCTCGCGGTTGATGGCGTCGAGCTGGCGCGCCAGGGTGTCGGCCAGCAAGGTGTCGTCGGTCAGCAGGCATTCGATGCCGATGGTCATATCGGCCAGGCGCCCGGCGGCATTGATGCGCGGGCCCAGCGCAAAACCAAAGTCAAAGGTGCTGGCCGTGGCCGCGCGCCGGCTGGCAGCGGAGAACAGTGCGCCCAGGCCAGGGGGCATATGGCCGGCGCGGATGCGGCGCAGGCCCTGGGCCACCAAGCGGCGGTTGTTCGCATCGAGCTTGACCACATCGGCCACGGTGCCCAGCGCCACCAGCGGCAGCAGGCTGTCCAGGCGCGGCTGGGCCATGTCGGCAAAGGCGCCGCGATCGCGCAGCTCGGCGCGCAAGGCCATCAGCACATAGAACATCACG
>NZ_KE148552.1:0-243 GCF_000410635.1 Comamonas sp. B-9 | reverse complement strand
ACCAGCACCTGCGCGCCTTGCTGGTGCACGCGCTCGGCAATCGCTGCCGTCAGGCCATAGCCATCGACCACGCGGTCGGGCACCAGGTAGCTGACCTGCTGGGCGCCCAGCATGCGCAGGCCGCGCAAGGCCACGGCGCAGGCGGTGGCGCCGTCGCAGTCGTAATCGGCCACGACGCAAATGCGCTGCTGGCGGCCAATCGCATCGGCCAGCAGCAGCGCCGCTTCGCGCGTGCCCAGCAGG
>NZ_KE148551.1:5491-7364 GCF_000410635.1 Comamonas sp. B-9 | reverse complement strand
GCCCCCATCATGGATGGCTGCGTGCTGATGCTCTATGCCGGCAGCATGCCTGCCTCGGCTGACGCAGCGCTCGACAGCGCCACCTTGCTGGCCACCTACAGCTTGAACGGCACCGGTGACCCGCTCGCCTGGAGCGCCCCGGCCAATGGCTCGGTGTCCAAGGTGGCAGGCGATGTCTGGTCGGCTGTCGCGGTTGCCTCAGGCACACCCACGTTCTTCCGCTACCAAGCGCCCGATGACGATGGCACCTTGAGCAACACCCGCGTCCGGATGCAAGGTAAGGTGGGCCTGGTGTCAGACCCGAGCGCAGACCTGGCACTGAGCAGCCTGGCCATTGCCAATGGCGCGCCGCTGACCATTGATGCTGCAAGCGCCACGGTGCCGGCCAGCATGTAAGGGCAGCCATGACGCTGTTGGTAGATGCTGACTTTGGCGGGCCTGCGGGTAGCCGTATTGAGGGTCGCAACGCGGGGGTAGGGGCTGAGCTGCTGTGGGCGAGCGAGTGGGGCGACCCCACGCCGATCATGGATGGCATGGGCAACGTGATCCAGGAGGACTCTTCTGAAAGGGACGCCATCTTGTCGCTCCCGCCAGCCATGTTCACGGGGCCGTTCTCGGTAGCGCTGCGCTTAGCGGCCGTCAGCACAGGAGGGGATAGCCCCAATGTGATCACCGTGCGCATGGGCGGGTTGGATGTGTTCCTGATGAACCAACCCGGTGTCGGCGGCGCGATTACAGCAGGAGCCACCTTTGCTGGCATTGCCACCGTGGACGATGCCGTGGGCAAACAAATCTGGTACACCTTCGACCCGGTCGAGATGCGCATTGTCGCAGGCGTCGGTGAGGAGATTGGGCGTGAAGACGATGTGATTCTCAGCGCCTACGGGCCCATCTACTTCTCAGACACCAACCTCAAGCTGATCATGTATTCGGTGGAGGAGGGCGCCACGACCGTCAAGCTCAGCAATTTGAAGGTAGACGGCATCGGCTCGCTCAACATGCCCGATTTCTGGACGGAGTTCGCGGGCGCACGCGAAGTGCCCTGATGGACTACAGCAAGTTCCCCCACCACCGAGGCATGCCCCGCAGCCTGCAGGGCGAGCGACAGGCCAGGTTTCTGGACACCCTGGGCGCGCCGGCGCTGCACCATGCCAACCTCGATGGCAGCCGCTCGTCCAAGGTAGGCGGCCGTCTGTATGTCGATCCGGCGCAAGACCAGGCAGAGGACGGCTACTACAGCGCCGGGGCGGTGGGTGATGGCTCGATCCATGTTGTGGGCAGCCCAACGGCCCTGGGCGCGTTCCTCGATCGCGGCGTCTTTGGTAACTCGGCGGACTATGTGAACACCGACATCAGGCAGATGTTCTACTACGGTGCGGGGCTGGGCGCCATGATCCGGGTGGTCTACCGGGGCACCATGCCAGACTTTAACGGCATGCCATCCATCGTGGCGGGCGTGTCCGTGCACAAGACGCGCAACGGCCGCACCTTTGAGCAGGTCTACGAGACCTACGCCTCTGTGCCCTACGTCTCTGCGCTCCGTTCTTATAACGCGGCCATCTTCGCCACCGGGCCCACCTTGGTGCGCCAGGGCGTGGTGGGGTGGCGCTACATGGGCCTGGGCGCCGTGCAGTTCCTGGACGGCCAGTACCAGTTTGTCTACATCGTTGACGATGGGATCTCCCGAGGCTATGGCAACACCCTGACGATTGCCTGGCAGCTGCCGCTGCTGTTTGAGGCCTGGTCCACGGCGCCCGAGCAGCGCTTTGCACTGGGTAAATACCTGCGGCCCGAATACAGCCAGGCAGGGATGCCGCACCCGATCAATGTGGCCGCTTGCCCAGGGGTGGATTTCCAGTTCTCGGACGACTCG
>NZ_KE148551.1:0-5351 GCF_000410635.1 Comamonas sp. B-9 | reverse complement strand
ATGAACTGGGTGCGCGCCGCTGCGCTCCCGGTGATGGCCGAATTCAGCGATACCGCTTTGGCGCTGCCGGCCGACTCTGTCCCTGCCGCCATCGACTTCAATACGGCGGTCAACTGGGTGCATGTGAACGTGGCGCCCGTCTCCAAGCGCTATGCCGTGGCCATTGTCTCTGTGCCCTACATCGAGGTGGATGCCAGCCTGCCCACCGGCTACCGGGTGCATGCCAAGGTCAAGCTGGCCCGGATCGATCACGAGGAGCGCACCGTCGTGCAGACGGCGGTGCTGCAGGACTTCCGTTCCGAAGACGCAGACGACTGGGACAGCGGCGCGGAGAATGCCGCGGCGTTCGCCAATGGCGGCTGCGTGCCCATCGCGGGTGGCGCGCTGTTTGTGCTGCGCCCGCCCGGCCAGGCTGACTACCGGGACAACGCGGCCGTGTGCCTTTTCACCACCGATGGCTATGACCTGCAGTACCAGCCCAGCACCGGCTGGCCAGGCTGGCATGTCGGCATTCCCTTTGCCATTGATGCCCGGACCCTGGCGCTGCCCGTATTCAGGGCTGAGCCCGTCCTCGTGGAATCGGGCGGCGCGGTGGCGGCATATGGCCAGGGCTACACGCTCATGCAGTCCACGGACCTGGGAGCGACTTGGAAGCAGCGCGCCGTGCTCTCGGTGGATGCGCCCGCGCCGGTAAAACAATTGGGCGTGTCCTACCTGCGCGACTTTGCCAGCATCACCCAGCTGCGCGCTGCCAACTTCGCGGCCAATGCCACACCAGGGGCTACCTGGATTTCTGACTCTCGATTCCCAGCGCCCAGCGCATAGGAGCAAGCGGTGGCCAATTCACTGATCAAGGAAAAAGTCTACGTCCCGGGCGAGCAGGGCCAGGAATACCGCCCGGCCCGGCCAGCTCGAGATATCTTTGTCGACACCATGGTGTGCGGCATGCGCCCCGTATCCAAGAATGTGCCCGGGCGCTACAAGTATGTGACCAATGCGGCCACCGGTCAGGTCTCGGCCATCTTTGTGCCCGACAAGAAGACCGGCACCGTCACCCTGGTGAGCGAGATTGAGATGACCTATGCCTGCTGGGAGGAGAAGGTGCTGGTTCACCTTCCGGCTGACCCGGGGCAGAAGGGGGTCGCTGCCCGCGCGCCGGGCTGGGACTACGCCCTGGGCTGGGAGAACGGGGCGCGCTCGCTGATGTTCGTGACTGGCGATGCTTCGGCCACCTTCCAGGGCCGGGCCAGCCTCATCGGCGCCGTGGTGGGCCTCAATGGCTACGAGGACCCGGTCCAGTACACGGGCCTCACCACCGCTTACGGCTTCTACCTGGCCAAGGGCCTTGCCAAGGTGATGGAGCTGGGCAAGGCAAAGACTGGTTCGCGCCCCTACACCGATGCCACCGTGTTCAAGATCGAGCGCGTCGATGGCGTGGTGAGCTATTTCCTCGATGACGAGCTGGTCTACACCAGCAGTCCCCCCGGCAGCACCGAGCCACTGTGGCTGCAGGCCGCGCTGTATGCCGGGGATGATGAGATCTTCAACCCTGTGCTCACGCAGCTGTCTCCCCCAGACACGAGCCCAGTGACAGGTGAGATCAAGTTGACCTTGCCCCCGGCCAACGCCGCCTTCGACAAGGGCCGGGTCCTGCGCTTGGTGCTGGGCCAGGCCAAGCCCGCCATGTCGTTTGGCAAGCTGGCCGCGCCATCGTTCGCATTGCTGAGCCTCACCCTGCCGCCGGTGCAGCCGTATGCCAATGCGCTGGTGGGCGCCGTGGGTCAGCTGGTCCTGACTATCCCTCCTGTCAATCTCGCAGCGTCGGACCGGGAGATCGGCCGGCTCAAGCTGCCCCTGCCAGCGCCAACCCTTTACGGCCGCAACTGGCCCTACGGCGAGCTGCCGGGCACCTTTGGGCGGCTGATGCTGGGCGGCAAGATCTCGTTGCAGGGCTTGGTGACCCTGCAGACCAAGCCCATGCGCGCGGTGCTGTCTGGATCCGTGTCTCCGTATGCAGAGGCCACCCTGCAGACGGTGGTGATGCGCGGGATGCTCAGCGGCGACATGACGGCCATGGGCGAGGTCACTTTGCCGGTGGTGCCCATGCGCGCTGTGCTGAGCGGGAAGATCTCGATTCTGTCGGGCCTGGGTGAGGTGTTCGCCCTCAACATGACCGGCGGCAACCCGGGCGGGACCACCCGCTACGAGCGCTACCCCTACAACAGCTTTGCCACCATTGGCGGTAAGCACTATGGGGCCAGTGAGGAAGGCCTGTTCCTGCTGGATGGTGATGACGATGCGGGCGAGCCCATCGAGGCCGTGTTCGGCATGGGCCAACTGGACTTCGGCAGTCCGCAGGTGAAGATCCTGAGCTACTGCTACCTGGGCGCGGCGGCGGGCTCCATGCGGCTGCAGATCGAATCCTTGCTCAACGGCCGGCCCGCCAGCTACACCTATCCAGCCCGTGGGCACGGGGCCAGCATGCGCGAGGTGCGCTTTGACCTGGGTCGCGGGCTGCGCAGCGCCTACGCCACGCCCACTTTCTACAACAGCAACGGCGATGCGTTTGAGGTGGATGCCATTCGCTTCGTCGTCAACGAGTCAAACCGGAGGATCTAAGCCATGCCTATCGTCACCATTCCGCCCGGCATCACGGGCCCGGCCCTGCAAACCACTCAGGTCATCAACGCCAAATGGGACAACGCCATGGGTTGGCACGCCCAGTCAATCGGCTTTGGGCAGGAAGCCATGGCACAAGCGGGGACTGCGCCCGTGGTGCAGCAGCCCTCTGTTGTGCAGAATTTTGAACTGGTCGACCCGCCAAACAACCTGAGTTTTGACGACCCAACGGCAGCGATGGCGTACTTTGATGCCAAGAATTCTGAGATCTCAGCCCAGATTGATACGGCGTTCCGCTCGATGCTGGGCGAAGCCTTCCCTGATTTGTCCATTCTGGCCGAGGCACTGGCTTGGTGCCGGCGCGCCATCACGCAGGGCGGCACGGGCATCAACTCCAATGTGGAGGCCGCATTGTGGGAGCGCGGCCGGGCGCGTATCCTGCGCCAAGCCGACCGTGACATGGCTAGCACCACCGAGCGCTATGCCCGCGCCGGCTGGCCGCTGCCGCCTGGCGCGATGCTGCACGATACGGCGCTGATCCGCCAAGACAGCCGAGACAAGCTGGCCGAGCAAAGCCGCGACATTTCCATCAAGAGCTTTGAGACAGAGGTGGAGAACGTCCGCTTTGCCGTCGGCGCCGTGTCGGACATGTACACGAAGGCCATTGCTGCCGTGGGCGAGTATGTCAAGGCCATTGCGCTGGGGCCGCAGTTGGCCGCCCAGCTATCTACCTCGATGTCCGGGCTCAAGAACGAGGCAGCGCGCACCTTGGTGGCCCTGTATCAGGCGCAGAGCGCTGCTATCGATCCGCTGCTCCGCCTGTCCATCACCGATGCCGAGCTAAAGACCCGGGTGTCCGAAGCCAATGCCCGCTTTAAGCTGGAGACCAACCAGATGCGCGTGCAGACCTTCCTGGCCAACGCCAAGATGGCTGGCGACTCAGTGGCTGCCAGCTTGAACGGTATCGGCGCAGGGGTGAGCAACAACATGAGCACCTCCGTGCAGAGCTTCTAACCGCTTACCCCGTATAGGGTTCGACGTTCTGGGCCGGGGGCTTGACACTGCTATGCATGACAGCGCCCGCTCACCTCTGCTACACCATCTACCAAGGGGCCACGTTCCGGCGTGGCTTCCAGTGGTGCACGGCACCTTACCCCACGCGCCTCGTCAATGGAGAGTTGGTCAATGCCCAGAACGGCCGGCCCGTCCCCAAGACTGACCTGACGCCGGTGGACCTCACGGGCTGCGCGGCCCGCATGCAGCTGCGTGACGATGTGCTCGCCCCCGATGTACTGCTGGAGCTGAGCACGGAAAACGGCCGCATTGACCTCAGCAGTGGGGAGGGGCGCGTGGTCTTCTTGCTGGATGCCGCGACCACGGCGGGGCTCCCCTATGGGCAAAACCCTCCAGTGGCCTGGTGCTCGGCGGTGGGTCAGTTGGAGATCCTGCACCCCAATGGCGATGTGTCGCGCGTGGCGGAAATCTCCTGGAACCTGAGCCCAGAGGGCACGCGATGAACTGCGATACCTCCGTCATCGTGGACCTGCAGCCCGGCGAGATTCTGGTAATGCCAGAGGACAGCCAGGTGGTCGTGAGCGAGATCGAGCTTACCGAAGTGCTGATCGCGCCCGGGGAGCAAGGCCCGCCAGGCCCACCTGGCCCGCCAGGACCTATTGGGAACGCTGACGGCGCTTTCTTGGTGTCGAACCGGTTAGCGGAACTAGACACCGAAGAAGCCAAGCAAAGCGCTCGCGCCAATCTGGGTGTGCAGATCATCGACGGCGGAACGTTTAATTAGGAGGCCACATGCCACGTATTCAACTCAAACGCGGCCTCAAGGCCAATCTTCCGACTTCAGGAATGCTCGCAGGTGAGCCGCTGGTCACCACGGATCGGGGAACACTCCATGTAGCGCTTGATGAGGCCACCAAGTTGCCGGTGGTGCCGGCCCTTGACGATCTCGCCACGCTGCCTGCGATCTCAGGCGCTGATGATTTGCTGCTGATCCATGACGCGAGCGAAGCATCCGGGCAGAAAGAAAAGAAGATCACCTTTGATGCCTTCAAGACGGCCCTGAACATTCCTCCCGGCTCCGCCGATGAAAAGGTAGCAGTCGTCGCGGGCGGCACTGCCGGATTTATCTGGGGGACTGACGGCACTGACGGCATTCTGCGCATGAACGCCAGCCTGGCGTGGACCAAGGATCCAGGGAATGCATTCGTGACCCTGGCGGTGGGTGTCGTTGATGGCGGGACATTCTGATGACGGCCATCAAGATGAAGCGCGGCTCGCGTGCACAGATAGAGGCTGCTGCATCCGTGGGTGGACTTGCTGCTGGAGAGCCGTACCTGGTGACTGATAAAGAAGCCATTGCCGTGGGGACGGGGGCGGGCTCATTTTCTCAAATGATCGCGGGCTCCGGGGTAGGCAAGGTGACGTTATCAGCCACTGAACCTGCCGCCCCAAAATTTGGCGATGTGTGGATTCAAATCACGGCTTGACGAGAGTCGTGCTATTAAGGGTTTAGGATTCATATGGCAAATATTCCTGTCAAGTGGGCTCATAGCGGCATGCGTGGCGCGCCGGTCATCAATGGTGTTGCGGGCTCGTTAATCGGCGCCCTGCGAGCTTTTTTGCTTAACGGCTTCGCTCCGACCTCTGCCGTCTCGGCTACGGCCTTGAATGGCATTGCCACCATCATTCTGCCCAGTGACCAGAGCTTCGAAGAGCAC
>NZ_APCR01000407.1:0-1200 GCF_000410635.1 Comamonas sp. B-9 | reverse complement strand
CCACTTCCGGCACCGCGCCGCACCCTCGCTTGCGCGTGCGCGCTCGCCTCGTGCTGGCGGGCCTGTCCGCCTGCGGCCTCGCTGCGCTGGCCTGGGCGTCCTTCGTGCATCCGCTGCCACGCCTGACCTACAACCCGTCCGACAGCGTGGAGGTCGGCTGGTATCGCATCGATCCGCTCGACCATCGCACCAGCTCGCCACCACGTCCGTTGTCGGTAGGCAGCATCGTGCTGGTGCCGCTGCCTGCCGAGGCTGCCGCGCTCGCTGCGCAGCGCGGCTACCTGCCGACGCGCATTCCTCTGCTCAAGCGCGTGGGCGCGGTGGCGCCGCAAGAGGTGTGCATCGCTGACGGCAAAGTCCGCATCGACGGCGTGCCTTCAGCCGCCGTGCTGTCTGCCGATCGCTGGGGCCGGCCGCTGCCATCCCGGCAGCAATGCCACCGCTTGCGGCATGGCGAGCTGTTCCTCCTCAGTGTGACCAATCCGGCGTCGTTCGATAGCCGGTATTTCGGGCCGGTCAGCGCAGCTTCCGTGATCGGCGTTGCGCGCCCCGTCTGGCTGGAGTCGCGCCCATGATGGCCACCGATTCGCTGCGCATCATCGTGCTATCGGGCGTGTCGTTCTGCTGGCCGTTGTCATGTCGTCGCGCGTGCAGTGCGAGCGCATCCGCGCTGCACTTCGCGCTGCCTCCGGCGCAGCCGTCCCACGTGCAGGCGTCTTGCCTCGAACACGGCTGGCCTGCGGCCATTGCCGTGTTCGCCGGTGCGCTGGCTGCTGGTGCAGCCTTGCCACCGGGCCGCAGTTGCCGGGATCGAGAACCTGGGGGACAGGGGGAGGCAAATGCGGAAGGCAAGACAAAAGGGGGCGGCACCTGTCGGCCCGCAAAGCCAGTCTGCACGTGGGGGGGCGAGGCACGCAGCGGCTTTGCCGCCGTGCTGCTTGTGGCGCGAAGCCCGCGCCAATGCAGGCATGTCCGCGTGCTTCGCACGCCCGGACACGCCAGAGTTTGCAGGGAGCGCAGGCATGCCCACCCGCCGCGACGATGATTTCCGCATCCGCCCTAGCGCACCGAAGAACCGGGGCCAGGGCTTCGTATCCAAGGTGCTCCAGCAGGCAGGCAAGGCCAGCGGCGGCAAGTCCACGGTGCGCCGTCCGGCATCGGCGCGTGGCACCGGCCAGCGGCCCGGCTCGCGCCTGGGGC
>NZ_KE148550.1:5492-6284 GCF_000410635.1 Comamonas sp. B-9 | reverse complement strand
GGCCTGCGCGCACCGCGCCGGGTGCTGGAGATCAGCCCCGGGCGCCTGTGGATCATCGACATGGGCAGCTGGATGCCGCGCCAGGGCCGGCTGCTGGAGCTGCGCCTGCCTGCGCCTTCGGCCGCCGCTACCCAGCGCCCCCAGGTCCAGGTGTTGGCCGACAAGCTGGACCGGCCCCTGGCCTTGGTACGCGGGCCCGATGCCCAGATCTATATCGGCGAGGCAGGCCGCATCTGGCGCACGCCGGTGCCGGCCGCCGGCCAACCGATCCAGGCGCAAACGGTGCTGGACCAGCTGCCCGATGATGGCGCCCACCCGCTCAAGGAAATTACGTTCGGGCCCGATGGCAGCCTTTACGTCAACATCGGCTCGCTCCCGGACCGTTGCCAGGACGCGCAAGGCACCCTGCCCCATCCCTGCCCCGAGCGCGGGGCGATGCAGTTCCGTGGCGCGGTATGGCGTGCGGTATTGCGCAGCCCTGCGCTGCCAGGACAAGCGCCTGTGCAGCAGTTCGCGCCCTTTGCGCTGGGCCTGCGCAATTCCGTGGCCCTGGCTACCTTGCCCGATGGCCCCGCCCAAGGCAGCCTCTGGCAGGCGGAGAACAACATCGACTACCGCGACAGGAACGAGCCGCCCGAAGAGCTCAACGAGCTGCTGGAAGGGGCCGACTATGGCTGGCCTTACTGCATAGGCGCTCAGCGCCCGGCGCGCGGCTACGAGCAACGCGCGCGCTGCACCACCACCCAGGCGCCGCATATGCGCTGGCCCGCCCATACCGCCCCGCTGCACCTG
>NZ_KE148550.1:0-5169 GCF_000410635.1 Comamonas sp. B-9 | reverse complement strand
AGGCGCCCTCGCCGCACAGCGCTGACCCGCGCGCTGGCCCGCCTGCCGCCAGCGCGACATCCAGCCGCACGCCCCGCTTGCCTCTCCTGCGCCTCGGCCTATCATCGGCCCTACTACATCCTTGTTGCGCAGGCCTTTTGACGAGCGCCTCGCGGCCCCCGCGACATGACAGCGCTCAATACCTCCCTGCCTCCAGGCCCCACCCCACCGTCCGGCCTCTATTTCGGCTGGGTGATCGTCGCCGCCTCCACCATCCTCACCTTGCTCACCGTGGGCATGCGCATGGGGATCGGCCCCTTTATCGTGCCGCTGTCGCAGGACCTGGGGTTCAGCCGCAGCCTGCTGTCGTCCATCGTCGCCTTTGGCATGCTGTGCTACGGCCTGGGCATGCCGCTGGCCGGCTGGCTCGTGGCGCGCCAGGGCACGCGGCGGGTGCTGCTGCTGGGCACCGTCATCGTGGTGCTGTCCTGCATCTGGGCGGTTAACGCCCGCACGCCCTGGCTGTTCTTCTGGTCCTACGGCGTGGCGCTGTCGCTGGGCCTGGCCTTCACCAGCCCGGTCGCAGTCACACCGATGATCAGCAGCTGGTTCACGCGCCAGCGCGGCATGGCGCTGTTCTTTCTGTCCACCGGCTCGATGGCTGGTATTGCGGTGATGACGCCGGTCTTCACCTTCACGATTGCGCGCTGGGGCTGGCAGCACACCCTGCTGGGCTTTGCGCTGGTGTTTGCGCTGATCGTCAGCGCGATGGCGCTATGGATTGTGCGCGATGACGCACCCGAGCACACCGACCTGACCCCGGCCGAGCAGGCAGCACGCCAGGAGCGCCTGCGCGCGATGGCCGGCCAGCCCGCCGCACCCACCTTGGGCTTTGCGCAGGCCGTGGCCACTGCACCTTTCTGGCAGATCTTTCTGGGCCTGTTTGCCTGCGGCTTCAGCATGAACCTGCTGGGCACGCATGGCGTGCCCATGCTGATGGACCATGGCTTTGATGCCGGCAGCAGTGCCGGCGGCATTGGCCTCATTGGCCTGGTCGCCATCTTCAGCACCCTGGGCCTGGGCAAGCTGTCCGATATGGTGCCGCGCCGCTACATCCTGGCCGTCATCTACCTGGTGCGGGGCCTGGGCTTTGTCGGCTTGGTGGCCGTCATCCACCACTGGCAGCTCTATGCCGTGGCCGCCCTGGGCGGCATTGTCTGGGCCGGCTCGATTGCCGCGTCTTCGGCCATTCTGGGCGATCTCTACGGCATCAAGCTGGTGGGCATGCTCTACGGCTGCGCCTACCTGGGCCACCAGATTGGCGCGATGATCAGCAGCTGGCTGGGCGGCTGGGCCTATGAGCAGTTCGGCACCCACTGGATTGCCTTTGGCGCAGCTGCTGCGCTGCTGGTGCTGGCCGCTGGCGTGTCGCTGCTGCTGCCCACGCGGCTGGCAGCCAACGCGCGTTAGGGCTGTATCGGCCTCAGTCGATCTTCAGCTTGGTGGCCTGCGCCACGTCGCCCCAGCGCTTGATCTCGCTGTGGAAGAAGCGCTGAAAGCTGGCCGGTGAATTGGGCGCGGGCGGCAGCATAAAGCCATTGCTCTGGTACTTGGCCCGCACATCGGGGTTGGCGTTCAGTGCGCGGTTGATGGCCTTGTTGACGGTCTCCACCACCTGGGCCGGTGTACCGGCGGGCGCAAACACGCCAAACCAGGCGGCAACCTCAAAGCCGGGCACGCCGGACTCGGCGACGGTCGGAATATCCGAGGCGAAATCCACGCGCTCAGCGGTCGTCACCGCCAGGCCCTTGAGCTTGCCGGCGCGGATCTGCGCGAGCAGCGGTGGCAGGTTGTCCATCATCGAATCCACCTGCCCGCCCAGCAGATCCGACACGGCCGGGCCGCTGCCCCGGTAGGGCACATGCAAGATGCTGGTCCCCGTCTTGAGCTTAAACAGCTCGCAGCCCAGATGGGCCGACGAGCCACTGCCGGGCGACGCGCAGGTCAGCTTGTCCGGGTGCTGCTTGCCATAGGCGATGTACTCGGCCACCGAGTTGACCGGCAGCTTGGCGCTCACGGCCAGAATATTGGGCACCACATTGAGCTGGGCCACGGGCACCAGGTCCTTGCCGGCATCAAAGCCCAGCTTGGTGTAGAGGCCCTGGTTGATCGCCGTTGAGATCGAGCCCACAAACAAGGTATAGCCATCGGCTGGCGCGCGCACCACATATTCGGCACCGATATTGCTGTTGGCGCCCGGGCGGTTTTCGACGATAAAGGACTGGCCCAGGTCCTTGCCCAGCGCGTCAGCCATCAGCCGCGCGCCAATATCGGTGGCACCGCCGGGCGCATAGCCCACGACCAGTTTCACGGGCTTGCTGGGGTAGCCCGTGCCTTGGGCCTGTGCGGCGGGCAACAGCGCCCATGCGGCGGCCAGGGCCAGCGCGGCCTTGCTCAGTGTCATCATTTTTTGTCTCCTTGATTGCAAATAGGTGCAGCGCTTTAGCGCTGACTGGGGGGCAGCGAAAAATCGCCCTGGATGCGCAAATAGTCCGCTGTCAGCTCCTGCGGGCGGTTGACACCCAGCAGCGCCAGGTTGGTCATCAGCTCCTGGCGGAACAGCTGCACCGCGTGCGCAATGCCCGCCTCGCCGGCGACTGCCGCGCCAAACAGCTGGGGCCGGCCGGTAAAGACCAGGTCAGCGCCCAGCGCGATGGCCTTGAGCACATCGCTGCCCCGGCGAAAGCCGCCGTCGATGAAGACCGGATAGCCAGCTGGCACGGCCTGCCGAATCTCGGGCAGCGCCTGCAAGGGGGAGATGCAGGCATCGAGCTGGCGCCCGCCATGGGTCGAGACGATGACCGCATCGGCGCCATGCGCCACGGCGAGCCTGGCGTCCTCCGGGTGCATGACACCCTTGAGCACCAGCTTGCCCTTCCAGGCAGCGCGTATCTGGTCTATGCAGTCCCAGTCGAGCTGGTCGCGCTCGCCCCGAAAGCCATGGGGCGGGTCGGCAGTGATGGCCGGCCCCGCCTCATGGGCCAGGTTGGCAAAGCGGGGCACGCCCTGGCTCAGGACCGTGCGCAAAAACACATCGAAGCTCCAGCGCGGGTGGCGCAGTCCGTCGAGCAACAAGGTCCAGCTGGGGCGAAACGGCACGGTAAAGCGCAGGCGCTGCAGGTTCTCGCGGTTGGCGCCCACGCAGGTGTCGATGGTGACCACCAGCACGGGCACCTGGGCTCTTTCGAGGCGCTGCAGCAGCGGCAGGATGCGCGCCATATTGCCCGGCAGGTAGGCCTGGTACCAGCAGCGCTGGCCATGGGCGCTTTGCAGCTGCTCCAAGGGCACGGTCGATGCGCCGCTGATGATGAAGGGCAGCGCCTGCGCCTGCGCCACCTTGGCCAGCGCCGCGTCGCAGTCCTTCATCACGATGGCCGCAAAGCCGGTGGGCGCAAAGCCCATCGGCAGCGAATAGGTCTGGCCCCACAAGGTGGTGGCCGTGCTGCGCCGGGCCACATGGCGCAGGCCACGCGGCACAAAGCCCAGGCGCGAGAAAGCCTGCAGGCTTTGCTGCAGCGATATGCCGTCTTCCGTGCCGCCGCAGACATAGCCGCGTACACAGGCGGGCAAGCGCCGGCGGGCAGCGCGTTCCAGATCGGCAATCGAGAGGTAATGGTGCAGCGCGGCCATGGTGCGCAGTCTCCGTCGTTGTTCTTGTTGAACTACGCATTGTTCGCAAGGCCGCGCTGCTGGGCAAACGAAATTAAATGATCGGGCTATTCCAAAATTTCATGCAGAGGGTGTGCTGGCATGCGCCTGCGCCAGCACCCAATCGACAAAATGGCGGATCTTGGGCAAGGCCGCGCAGTGGCTGGCATGGGCCACGTAGTAGGCGCCGTCGCTGGGTTGCACAAAGGGCCAAGGCTGCACCAGGCTGCCCCGGGCCAGCGCCTGCTCGGCAAACATGCGCGGCATGATGGCCAAGCCAATGCCTTCTTGCGCGGCCTGCAGGCACATCGAGAAGGTGTCAAAGCGCGGGCCCCGGTAGGCATCGACCGGCACAAAGCCCTGGCTACCAAACCAGTCGCGCCAGATCTCGGGCCGAAAGGAGCACTGGACCAGCGGCAACTGCTCCAGCTCAGCGAGCGACGCCAGGCCATTAACCGGCAGGATCTCTGGCGCACAAACGACTGCCACATCGGCCTCGAACAGGCGGTGGCAGTCCGCACCCGGCAGGCTGCCGTCACCATAGAACAGTGAGATGTCGATGCGCGCCTGCATCAGGTCAAAAGGGCGGGCATCGCCCTTGGTGACGACCTGGATATGCGGGTAGGCCTGCATGAATTGCCGCAGGCGCGGAATCAGCCAGGTGATGCCAAAGGTGGGCTGTACCGCAATCGTCAGGGTTTCGTCCGCCTCGCCATAGCCCATCACATAGCGGGCCGAGGCATCGACCTGGTTCAAGATGCTGCGCACCTCGCCCAGGTACATGCGCCCGGCCGGGGTCAGTGCCAGCCCGCGCGCCGAGCGGTGGAACAGCGCCTGGCAGACGGTGGCTTCCAGCTGCGCAATCTGCTTGCTGATCGCGCTCTGGGTCAGACACAAATCCTGGGCCGCCAAGGTAAAGCTCATGTGGCGGGCCACGGCCTCAAAGCACTGCAGCGCCATCATCGACGGCATGACGCGTTTTTGCATATCAGGCCACTCCCTTGCGTGCGCGCTGCTGGGCCAGTTGCTGGTCCAGAATGCTGCCCAGGTGCTGGAGCAGCACACGGGCCTGGGCTTCTGGGCGGCGCTGGCTGACCAGAATCAGCGGCGCCACCAGACCGGGCGCAGCACTCAGCCGCCGGTAGGCCAGACCGTCGCCGCGCAGCTGCTGCAGCGAGGCCGGCACAATGCTCAGCCCCAGGCCTGCGGCCACCAGGCTCAGGGTCGCAGTCAGGCGCGGAGCCTCTTGCACCACCTGCGGATGAAAGCCCGCGCCCACACAAGCGGCCACAATGCCATCGTGCAGGCCCGGGCCCGCAGGCCGCTTGTACAGCACCAGCGGCTGGCCCCGCAACTGCGCCAGCGGCAAGGCGCGTTTGGACTGCATCAGCGCATGCCCGGCCGGCCCGGCCACCACCATCGGCTCACTGAGCAAAAGGCGGCTGCTGAGGCTGGGCTGCGCCTCCCAGGCCGAACGCACCA
>NZ_APCR01000036.1:0-204 GCF_000410635.1 Comamonas sp. B-9 | reverse complement strand
GAGACCCAGCTGGTGCTGCTCGACACGCAGCGCTCGCTGTACCAGGCGCAGGACTTGGCGGTGCAGCTGCACCAGGAGCGCCTGCGCGCCAGCGTGGCCTTGTACAAGGCGCTGGGCGGCGGCTGGGGCCAGGTGCAGGGCGTGCCTACCAAGAGCTAGCGCTTTAACGCGTCTGGCCGGCCAACGCGGCCAAGGTGTTGGCCA
>NZ_KE148549.1:1242-3971 GCF_000410635.1 Comamonas sp. B-9 | reverse complement strand
CCTGGCCGCGCCAGCCGGGGTAGCCCCACATCGCATCGGCCGTGTTGGCCAGCCGGTACAGCGCCGCGCCCGGCAGGCCGGCCACCGCAAACCAGAACAGCGGCGCCAGCACCGAATCGCTCAGGTTCTCGGCCAAGGTCTCGATCGCGCTCTCGCGCACTGTCGCAGCATCGAGCTGCGCGGTATCGCGGCTCACCAGCCAGGACAGGCGGGCCCGGCCCGCGTCCAGCGATTCGCCGAGCGCGGCCTCCACCGCCAGCACCTCGCTGCGCAGCATGCGCCAGGACAGTAAAGGTTTGAGCAGCAGTCCAGCCACCAGGCCATTCAGCCACCAAGGCGCTGCCTGCAGCAGATACATGAGGGCCGCATACACCCACCAAGCGACGCCCGCCAGCAGGCACCAGGCCAGCGCCGCCAGCACAAAGCGCCCGTAGGCGCGCTCCAGCGCCTGGAGCGGCGCAATCGCCTGGCCCAGCAGGCTCAGCAGCTGGCCCATATAGACAACAGGGTGCAACCGCACTGGCGGCTCGCCCCACAGCCAGTCCACCAGCAAGGCCACCAACACGGCCAGCAAGGCGGCCATTGGCGCCTGCCAGTACACCGCAGGGCCAGCATCGGTCATAGCCTGAACCAGCTGCAGCAGCGGGCTTCCACCGGCGAGGGCCAGCTCACCCAGCCAGCCAGCCGTCATGGCTGCGGTCCTTGTTCCATCGATGCGTCCGCTCCGGCCTCGCGCCAGCACTCGTCCATCAGCATGTCCTGCAAGGGCGCGCGGCTGGCCCAGCGCTCCTGCTGCAGCATCGGCTCGGCATAGTAGGCCTCCACAGGGCCCAGGCACAAAACAGCCAGCGGGTGCGCGCCGGCGGGCATGGCCAGCAGCTGCGCCAGCGCCTGGGGCTCGAACAGCGAGACCCAGCCCATCCCCAGCCCTTCGGCACGCGCGGCCAGCCACAGGTTCTGGATCGCGCAGGCGGTGCTGGCCACATCCATCTCGGGCAAGGTGCGGCGGCCAAACACATGGGCCTCGCGCCCGGGCGGCATGGCCACCACCAGCACCTCGGCCGCCTGCAGCACGCCCTGCACCTTGAGCTGCATGAAGTCGGCCTCGCGTGCGCCCAGCGCCTGGGCGGTGCGCAGGCGCTCGTCCTCCACCAGCGCATGGATGCGGCTGCGCATCTGCGCATCGCGCACGCGGATAAAGCGCCAGGGCTGCATAAAGCCGACGCTGGGCGCATGGTGCGCCGCCCGCAGCAGGCGCAGCAGGACGGCATCGTCCACCTGGCCGCCGGCAAAGTGGCGCATGTCGCGCCGCTCATGGATGGCACGGTAGACGGCCGCGCGCTCGGCCTCGCTGAAGGCCGTAGCGGCAATCGTGGGGGAGCTGATGGGGGCGTGGGAGTTGATATCGCTCATGCCAGCAATCGGCTGCGGGGCCTCAGTCTTCAATGCCGCGCTGCGCCGGGATGCCGGCCTTGAACGCATGCTTGATCAAGGTCATCTCGGTGACGGTGTCGGCCACATCGATGATCTCCTGCGGGCAGCGCCGGCCGGTGATGCAGACATGCACTTCCTTGGGCCGTGCGGCCAGGGTGTCCAGCACCTCCTGCAAGGGCAGCCAGCCGTAGATCAGCGGGTAAGTGATCTCGTCGAGCACCACCAGAAAATACGCGCCCGACAGGATGGCCGCCTTGGCCTTTTCCCAACCATCGCGCGCCAGCTGGCCGCTGTGCTCCAGATCGCGGCTCTTCCAGCTGAAGCCATCGCCCAGGCCTTCGACCGGCAGGCCCACCTGCTCGGCCAGGCGGTGCTCGCCAAAACGGGCGGTCGGCACCTTCATGAACTGGTAGACCTTCACCGCCTTGCCCCGGCCCGTCGCGCGGAAGGCCAGGCCAAAGGCCGCCGTGCTCTTGCCCTTGCCGTCACCGGTGTTGACGATCACCAGGCCACGGCGCTCGCCCTCGGGCTTTTCATAAGGCTTTTCGCTGGGTGGCGTTTCAATCTGCATTGGATATCTTTCCTAGTTAGCTTGTGTCTTTGGACCTGGGCCAGGCCCAGCGTCAAGTCAGGTTCAGCTCGCCCTCAAGGGCGAGCAGCGGTGCGCGGCAAGGCCATCCACACGCCATCAATGGCACGCACCTGGATGCGGTGGTCAAACACCGCCTCCAGCGCGGCATGCGTTGCCGGGTCGTCGCAGCGGCCCTGGTGCAGCACCCTGCCCGCCTGCAGCACCAGCATATGGTCGGCCAGCAGCGCCACTGATATCTCGTGGAGCACGCTGACCACGGTGCTGCCCTGGGCGGTCAAGGCCCGCATGCTGTCCACCCAGTCGGTCTGGTGCGGGGGGTCCAGGTTGGCCAGCGGTTCATCCATCAACAGCACGGGGGCCTGCACGGCCATGGCCCGGGCCAGCAGCACGCGCTGGCGCTCGCCGCCCGACAGTTCGGCCACCGGCCGGTGGCGCCAGTCCCAGGCATGCGCTGCACGCAGGCATTGCTCCACCACTGCATGGTCTGCGCCGCTGGGCGCTGCAAACCAGGGCTGGTGCGGCAGGGGGGCGGGGATGGCCACATCCATCACCGTCAGCTCCTGCGTCACCACCTCGCCCTGGCCCAGCCAGGCAAGCGCCTGGGCACGCTGCTTGCGCGGCCAGCGCTGCAAATCCTTGCCCAGCAGCGCCACCTCGCCCTGCAGCTGTGCCGCCGGCCACAGGCCGCCCAGCACCTTGAGCA
>NZ_KE148549.1:0-1131 GCF_000410635.1 Comamonas sp. B-9 | reverse complement strand
AGAATCGGCCGTGCATGCACGGCGGCGTGGATATTGGTGGCGCTCAGCGCAGGTGTGGTCGCAGTGGTCGGCATCACAGGCCTCCTGACGATCGGGTGCTGCGGTGCATGCGCCAGAGCAGGTAAGTGCCGCCCAGTGCGGCGGTGAGCACGCCCACCGGCAGCTCTTGCGGCGCCACCAGCCAGCGCGCCAGGATATCCGCGGCCAACAGCAGCACACCGCCCATCGCGGCGGCCAGCACGGTGCTGCGGCCATGGCCCACTTGCACCAGGCTGCGCACCAGGTGCGGGGCGGCCAGGCCGACAAAGGCGATCAGGCCAGTCTGCGCAACCGAGGTGCCGGTGGCCAGGGCCAGCACCGCCACCAGGCCATAGCGCAGCGGCGCCAGCGGCAAGCCCAGGCTGGCAGCGGTCGCCTCGCCCAGGGTCAGGCCATCAAGCACCCGGGCGCAGCACCAGGTGGCCAGCACGCAGACCAGCAGCACGGCGGCCATCAGCGCGCAGCCCTCCCAGCCGACAAAGGCCGAAGTGCCCAGGGTAAAGGCCTGCATGGCCTGCAGAATATCGGGGTGGCGCAGCTCCAGCAGATCGCGCATGGCGCCCAGCACCACGCCGACGATCACGCCGGCCAGCAGCAGGCGCAAGGTGTTTTGCACATTGCGCGCCAGCACCACCGTCAGCGCCACCGCGCAGGCGGCACCGACAAAGGCCATGCCGGTCGTGCCCAGGCGGTAGAGCAGATTGAGGCTGGTGACGGACGAGCCCAGCAGCACCAGGCCCAGCGCACTGCCCAGCGAGGCGCCGGAGGCACTGCCCAGCAAATAGGGATCGGCCAGCGGGTTGCGAAACAGGCCCTGGGCGACAGCCCCGGCCAGGCCCAGCAGGCCACCAGCGAGCCAGGCGCCCAGTGAGCGCGGCAGGCGGATATCAACCACGATCTGCCAGGAGGTGGGGTCATCGCGCATGCGCAGCACACTCTCCCAACCGGTGCTGCCGACGCTGGCGCCCACCAGCAGCAGCAAGGCGCTGAGCACCAGCAGCACCAGCGCCAGCCAGGCACTGCGGCGCAGGCCGGGCGCGGCCTCGCGCTGCGCTGCGGATGCGGGTGCAGAGCTGTGCAAAGCGGCCATCA
>NZ_KE148548.1:6998-12057 GCF_000410635.1 Comamonas sp. B-9 | reverse complement strand
CGGCAAACTGCAGGCCCCGGCCGGAGCTGCCCGCCTGCAGCAGCAGCGGCGTGCGCTGCGGCGATGGCTCGCTCAGGTGGTAGCCATCGACCTGGAAATGCGCGCCGCTGTGCTGCACGCGGCGCACCTGCTGCGGATCGGCATAGATGCGGCGCGCGCGGTCGCGCCGCACGGCGCTGTCGCTCCAGCTGCCTTCCCACAGCTGGTAGAGCACGTCCATGAACTCATCGGCGCGGTCATAGCGCGCATCGTGCGCCAGCTGCTGGCGCTGGCCCATGGCGCGCGCGGCTGAGTCGAGGTAACCAGTGACGATGTTCCAGCCAATGCGTCCCTGGGTCAGGTGGTCCAAGGTAGAAAAGCGCCGCGCCAGCAGATAGGGCTGCTCGTAGCTGAGGTTGACAGTGACGCCAAAGCCCAGGTGCTCGGTCACCGCAGCCATCGCAGGCACCACCAAGGTCGGGTCATTGATCGGCAACTGCACCGATTCGCGCAAGGTCACATCGACCGACTGCTGGTAGGTGTCATAGGCTCCGATGATGTCGGCGATGAAGAGGCCGTCAAACAGGCCGCGCTCCAGCTCCTTGGCCAGGCGGGTCCAGTAGTCCAGGCGGTGGTAGTGGCTCGATTGGTCGCGCGGATGCGTCCACAGCCCATGGTTGATATGGCCAACGCTGGCCATGTTGAAGGCATTGAGGATGATGGGCGCCCGCGCGCTGGCGGCGGTGCTGGCCATCACAATGCTCCGTGGCGCGGGGGCAGCACGCCGCTCAGCGCATAGTTGCCGATGGCATGGTATTTCCAGCGCACGGGGTCATGCAGGGTGTGGGTGCGCACATTGCGCCAGTAGCTGTCAAAGCCATGCTCGGCAAAGGTGGCTGATGTGCCGCCCAGCTCCAGCAGCTTGTTGGCCGCCAGCAGGCCGGCCGTATGCGCCAGCGCACGTGCCTGCGCCACCGCCACCGAGGCCGCAGCCACGGTATGCGCCGTGGGCTCCTGCTGCGCAGCATCGACCAGGCTGCCCGCGCGCCGCAGCAGCGCCCGCGCCGCAAACAGGCGGAGCTCCACATTGCCCAGCGCCTGCAAGGTCAAGGGGTCGTCGCTCGCCTGCGCCACGCCGGCATCCACCCAGGCGCGCGACTGGTTGCGCACAAAGGGCAAGGTGGCACGCAGCGCGCCCTCGCCAATGCCCAGGTCGATGGCGGCATGGATGATCTGCGCAAACGGCCCGATGGTGCTGGGCGTATCAAAGCTCGATTGGAACGGCACAATCCAGGCCTCGTCGATGGCGACGTTCTCCAGCAGCACCGAGCCGCTGCCGGTAACCCGCTGGCCCATGCCATCCCAGTCGTCGATCACCGTCACGCCCGGGGCCGTGCGCGGCACAAACACCATCACACTGACGGGCTCCTGGGCCGCATCGATCACCTGCATGGTCTGCACCGGAATCCAGTGCGCAAAGATGGCGCCGGTGCAGTAGAACTTGCGGCCGTTGAGCACCCAGCCCGAGCCGCCCCGCTCCAGCCGCGAGCGGCGGCGGTAGTCGCGGTGGCCGATCTCGGACAGCGCATTGCCAAAGCGCTCGCCCGCCTGCACCCGTTCGTAGAAAAAGCGCTGCTGCGCCGCGCTGCCGCCCACGCGCAGCACCTCCAGCGCATAGAAATGGTTTTGCGGAATATGACCCAGCGATCCATCAGCCGCAGCCACGGTGGCGATCAGCTGCGCAACGGTCCAGGCGCTGGCCTGCAGGCCGCCGTAGGCGCGCGGCACCGTTATGGCCCAGAGGCCGCTGTCGCTGTAGGCCTCGATTTCAGCCCAGGGCAGGCGGCGCTCGCGGTCGCGCAGCACCGCATCGCCAGCCCAGGCATCGGCCAGCTGCTGGGCCTGTTGCAGGGCATCCTGCTCGCTGGCAAACACGGGGGGGCGCTGGCGTGGTGCGGGGGCGGGGGCCACCGGGCTGGCAGCGGCGATCACAGGGGGAGAGGTAGTCATGGTGGTGGCTCATGGGCTTGGCAGCAGCATGGCGCTGGCCCGGCCCTTCAAAATCGTTAGGCGGTGCTGCGGCTCAGTTCCACTGGTGGCGGCGCGGTGCGCGGCCATTGAGCAGGTATTTGCCCAGCAGGTGGTATTTCCAGCGCACCGGGTCGTGCAAGGTGTGCACGCGGGCATTGCGCCAAAAGCGGTCCAGGTTGTAACCGGCGCGGGCCGATGAGGTACCGCCCAGCTCCAGCAGGCGCTCGCTGGCGTTGAGCGCCGCCTCGGTGGTCAAGATCTTGGCGCGCGCCACGGCAACCGATGCCTGGGCGCTGCTCTCGTCGGTGACGGGCTGCGCAGCGAATGCATCGAGCTGCTGCGCGGCATCGAGCAGCACCTCGCGGGCGGCATCCAGCTCCACCTGCAGCTGGCCAAACTCCTGGATGATGTAAGGGTCCTGCCAGGCATGCTCCACGCCCGAATGCACCCAGGCGCGGGTTTTGTCACGCACAAACTGGCGCGCCTCGTCAAACGCGCCCTGGGCAATGCCCATGTCGATGGCGGCCTGCAGAATTTGCGACACCGGGCCGGAGAGAGACGGCCGGTCCTTGAGCGCATGCAGCGCAATCACATCGCGCGGCTCGACCTCGACATCGGTCAGCACCACGCCACCGCTGGCGGTGGTCTTCTGGCCAAAGGCGTTCCAGTTGTCGATGATCTGCACACCCGGCGCCGTGCGCCGCACCCAGACCTGCAGGGGGCGCTGCGCCTCATCCTCGGCGCGGAAGGGCACCCAATGGGCGAACAGCGATCCGGTGGAGTAGTAACGCGTGCCATTCACCAGCAGGCGGCCATCGGCCGTCTGGCGCAGGTTGGCGGTGGCATCGCTCAGCTGGGCGGCGCGGCCCTTGCGCTCAGGCCCGGCATTGCCCAGCCGGTAGCCGCCCAGCACATCGGCAAACCAGCGGCTTTGCTGCGCGGGGCTCGCGGTATCGCGCAGGTTCTGCACCAGCGCAAAGTGGTTCTGCGGAATCTGGCCCAGCGATGCATCGGCCGCGCTGATGGTCGCAAACACCTGCACCACGGTGTGCCAGCTGGCCTGCAGGCCGCCATGGCTGCGCGGTACGGTGATGCCGCCCAGGCCGCTCGCGGTATAGCGCTCGATCTCGTCCCAGGGCAACAGGCGTTCGCTGTCGCGCCGGGCCGCGCCGCCGCGAAAGCTCTCGGCCAGTGCAGCGGCCACTTGCAAGGCCTCGGCCTCGCTGCGGATCTGCGCGGGCTGGCTGGGCGGCAAAGGCAGACGGGGTGGGGAATCGGCGGGCAACGCTGCGCCCTGGGCAACCGCTGAAGTCATTCGGTGCTTTCTGAAAGGGGTTCGGAGAGAGACAGGCCAGAGACACGCCCTGGCCTGCAGACCACGGCACTGCGCCGTGGTGGGCCGCGATAACGCGGACGGTCAGCGGCTGCGCAACCAGTGCGCCACGCGGTCGCCGGCGGTCTGCACAATGGTGACCAGCGCAATCAGCACCGCGATCACGATCAGCATCACCTGCGTATCAAAACGCTGGTAGCCGTAGCGGATCGCCAGGTCGCCCAGGCCACCGGCCCCCACGGCACCCGCCATGGCCGACGAGCTGATCAGCGCCACCAGGGTGATGGTGAAGCCGCCGATGATGCCGGGCAGGGCTTCTGGCAGGTAGACATGGCGCACGATGTCCCACTTCTTGCAGCCAATCGCCTGCGCCGCCTCAATGAGGCCGGGATCGACCTCACGCAGACTGACCTCGGCAATGCGCGCAAAGAAAGGCGTGGCACTGATGGCCAACGGCACAATCGCCGCCCAGACGCCAATCGTGGTGCCGGTGACCAAGCGCGTGAACGGAATCAAGGCCACCAGCAGCACGATAAAAGGCGTGGCCCGGAAGCCGTTGACGACGCTGCCGACGGCACGGTTGGTGCGGGGCGACTCCAGAAAACCGCCCGGCGCCGTCACGATCAACAAGATGGCCAGCGGAATGCCCGCCAGCAGCGCGATACCGGCCGAGGTGGACACCATGATGAAGGTGTCGGCCAGCGCCTTCCAGTAGCGGTCGATGGAAATACTCAGTTCAAACAACATAGCCCAGTACCCTGATTTCATGTGCGATGGTGGCGGGGCCTTGCGTCAGCGCAGCCCAGTCGTTGCGGGCAGCGGCACCATCGATGGCGATGATGAGCTGGCCCTGGGCATGGCCCTGGATGCGGTCCACACCGCCGTGCAGTAGCCGTACCTTGGCGCCCAGTGCCTCGGCAATGCGGGGGAAATCCGGCTCCAGCCCGTCATGGCCGCTGTAGCCCAGCTGCAGCACCTGCTCAAAGCGGCCGGCTGCGGGGGCCTGCGGCTGCAGACGCTGCTGCAGGTCATCGGGCACGCCGTGGCGCAGCGGTGCCAGCAGGGCCTGGGTAGCCGCATGGCGCGGGTTGCCAAACACCTGCCAGACGTCGCCCAGCTCGGCAATCTCGCCCTTCTCCAGCACCAGCACCTGGTCGGCAATCTCGCGGATCACGCTCATCTCATGGGTGATCAGGATCACCGTGATGCCCAGGCGGCGGTTGATATCGCGCAGCAGCGCCAGAATAGCCTGCGTGGTCTCCGGGTCCAGCGCCGAGGTGGCCTCGTCGCAGAGCAGAATCTCGGGCCGGGTGGCCAGCGCCCGGGCAATGCCCACGCGCTGCTTTTGCCCGCCGGAGAGGCGGCTGGGGTAGGTCTTGTGCTTGTCCTGCAGGCCCACCAGGTCGAGCAGCTCGGTCACGCGCTGCTGGATCTGCGCAGCCGGCACGCCGGCGACCTTGAGCGGCAGCGCCACGTTCTCGAACACCGTCTTGGCCGACAGCAGGTTGAAGTGCTGAAAAATCATGCCGACGCGGCGGCGCAGTTGCACAAGGCCGGCCTCATCCAAGGTGCCAATATCGACACCATCGACCAGCACCTGGCCGCTGCTGGGCGCTTCCAGCCGGTTGATGGTGCGCAGCAGGCTGGACTTGCCCGCGCCGCTGCGGCCGATGATGCCGAAGATGCTGCCAGCGGCAATGTCCAGGGTGATGCTCT
>NZ_KE148548.1:0-6988 GCF_000410635.1 Comamonas sp. B-9 | reverse complement strand
GGCGGCGCAGCCCCCCCCCCCGCCGATGAGCGGTAGACCTTGCCCAGATCGCGGAACACCACGGTGCCCAAGGGGGCGGCGGCTACCGGCGCCTGGCCGCTTGCGGCGGTTGGTACCGCTGCGCTGGCGCGCGCAGCACGGCCCTCGGCGGCCGGCTCGGCCTCGGCGCGGAACTGCCTGCGCAATACGTTGGATACGGCGGAAAGGGCCATGTGCTTCTCCTGGTGTCCTGCCCTTACCAGGGCAAGGTGTAGAGCTTGGGGTCGTTGTTGAACTGCTGGCTGATCGCCTGCTTGACTGCCGCAGAGTTCTGGAACACCTGGACAAATTTGCGCAGCTTGGGGTCGTCGGCACGGCTGGCTTGCGAAACAAAGCCCATCGCATAGAAGCGGTCGGCAATGCCCGAATAGGCCAGGGCCTTGCTGGCCTGCTCCTTCTTGCCGGCGCTGACAAAGTAGCTCGGCCAGAGCACGGCCAGGTCCACATCGGGCAGCGAGCGGATCAGCTGCGGGCCTTCGACTTCGTAGAAGCGCAGCTGCTTGGGGTTGTCGGTGATATCGGCCACCGTGGCGCCGGGCGCATCGCCGGTGCGCAGGCGGATCAGGCCGGCTTTTTGCAGCAGCGCCAGGCCCCGGCCCTGGTTGACCGGGTCATTGGCAATCGCGACCTTGGCCTTGGCCGGCACATCGGCCAGCGCCTGGTAGCGCTCGGAGTAGATGCCAATGTTCTGCAGCAGGCCCAGGCCCACGAACTTGAGCTGGTAACCGCGCTCCTTGATGACGTTGTTCAAAAAGGCCTGGTGCTGGAAGAAGTTCAGGTCCACATCGCCGTTGTTGACGGCCTCGTTGGGCACCGTCCAGTCGGTGAACTCGACCAGCTCCACATCCAGCCCCTGGCTCTTGGCATCGGCCACCACCGCCTTGATGGCGTCGGCCGTGGCCCCTGGCGTGGAGGCGATGCGGATCTTGTCCGCTGCCTGCGCCAGTTGCCACCCTCCCAGCATGGCCGCTGCTGCAATTGCCGCCACCACGCGTCTGTTGATCTTGTTCGTCATGTTTTTCTCGCTTGCTTTTGTTGTTGGATAAAGAGTCGGTCGCCCGCCGCGCTTACTTCTTCAGCCAGGCCAGCGTGTAGAGCCGGTCGTCATTGCTGAAAGACTTTTTGCTGACCGTGCGCACGGTCTCGGAGTTCTGGTAGATGCGGATGAACTTCTGCACCACCGGGTCGTTGACCCGGTCCTTCTTGACCACGAACTGAATGGCGAACTGCTGGTCCTCAATGCCCGAGTACGCCAGGCCGCTCGATGGATCAAAGGCCTTGGCCGCGACGATGAAGTGCGGGTAGCCCTGGGCGATATCCACATCGCCGGTGATACGCACCAGCTGCGGCCCCTCCACTTCGACAAAGCGCAGCGACTTGGGGTTCGACGCAATGTCATTGATCGAGCCTAGGTAGCCCACGCCCGGCTTGAGCGTGATCAGCCCCACCTTCTGCAGCAGCAACAGGCCCCGGCCCTGGTTGACCGGGTCACTGGCAATGCCCACCTTGCCGTTGTTGGGCACATCGGCCACGTTCTTGTGCTTGAGCGAATACAGGCCGACATTCGCCAGAATGCCGGTGCCGGCGCTGGCCAGCGCGTAGCCGTTCTTCTTCACCGCGTTGTCCAGAAACGGCTGGTGCTGGAAGTAGTTGATATCGATATCGCCGTTGTTGACCGCGACGTTCGGCGTGGTCCAGTCGGTGAACTCGATCACCTCCACATCGATACCCTGGGCCTTCGCATCCTTGGCCGCTGCATTGATGGAATCGGCATAGGCACCGGGCACAACAGCGATCTTGAGCTTGTCTGCCGCCACAGCCGGCAGCACGGCCACAGCAATGGCAGCGGAGATCAGCACACGTTTGAAACTCTGAAACATGGGACGTCTTTCTGGAGGTAAAGACTGCGCCATCACATGGCGGCAGCAGCAACGAAGCCTCCATTGGAGCTTTCAGGCTGGCTTTGCACCACGAAGAATTTCAAATATGGATATGAGAAGTCTGTGCTGGGGGTGTCTATCGCTCGCAGTCACAACCAATGAAGGGGCGACTCGCCCATGGCAGCTGACCTGCTAAGTCAACCCAAGCAATAAAGAGATAGCTAGCTTTACCGGCGATAAAGCGTACGACACGCAGGATTTACATAACGCTTTCTAACTGCGGGGGGCATTCCAATCTTCCCGCCACGCAAAGGAGCGACGCTGCGCAAAGGGCTGGCGTTTACTCACCACAATGAAGCGGTCAAGGCGTGTAGGAAGTTGGGGCGGGCTATCTGGCAAAGATGGAGCGGCTACCAACGAAGGTCTCTGGTAGAAACCGAGATGAATGCTCAAGCGTCTTGGCGAGAAGGTGATGGCCAGGACATTTGACCGTCCGGTAGCCGAGTTCAATATCCGAGAATCTCTATCAATTTACCGCGCTGGGTACGCCCCGACGGTCGCTGCTGCTTAAATCCATTTGGGATTGGGAGTGCCTCGGCCTATGGCCTATTTATGCAACAACGCCGTGCGGATCATCTCAGGGATAAGCAATAATCTCTTTAAATTTAAATCAATTTACTCGCTCGATTTCCATAACACAATTTTCGTCAACAACATTTGCTTTAAAAGCCTTTTCCGCAATGGAGAAATAATAATCAACCCCGCCCTCTTTAGATTCGCTTTTAATATAATTGATAGGTTGTTTTTCCTCGATTTCCAAAAGACTTCTGATGCTAGATTCTGCAATTTCACTAGCGGCGCCACTTCCTTGGTACAAGCAATCAACTCGCGCAACTTGCTCATCAAATGAAAACAAAATAATACATGTCATTAACGAAATCAATGCGGAGAAAATAATCCCATTTTTTAATTCTTTTGACAGCATGTGCCTTTCCTAAATCTAGAAGTATCTTGATAAGAAATTTTTTATTTTATTCAATAATACTTTACAAACGATCCCATTTGGAAAGAAATTCCATCCAATGCCGTTAAGTTTCCGCCAACAAACCTCTATTGGTTTTACTAAAATCATACCAATCGCGTCGAGCTGCTTAACGCCTAGCCTTAACCGTAAATCTTCGGTGTCATGGGGTGTTAGTGACTCTTAGTACAACGAGATGCTCAAGCACCGGGGATCGGTCTGGCTCTATGCCGAACTCCAATGGCAAGCTCCTGTACGTGGTCGACCACAGGCGCCCCTGTGCTCAGCGATGCTGCGCTCCAGTTCTGCTAGACCTTGAAGTGTTTGTTTGGACTGAGCCTGCGCCAACCAACGGGCCTGTCCGAGAGCTGATCAAGCTGACACTACTTGGACTGATACATACCCGATTACATGACGCCAAAAGACGCGAAGTGTGAAGCACCCACCGGCTCAGTCCATTCTTCTATCAGCCCTCGGATTTGAATAACCTATGGCCGACCAATTACACCTTCAGATTCAAGAATTCAACAATCTTTGGACCAATTAACCAAAGAATAATAGCTATTACTATTTTTACAACATCCGAATCAAACCACCAATCTATGAGTGGAATATCGAAAAAATCTCCAATAAAAACAAAATCATTAGTATGCACGCGTGCAAAACACTAATTACTTGAAGACGCTGGAATAATGTTAGCTCATCATTCACACTCACCGCATTTCTCCTCAACGACCGAAACTACTGCACTTTGCCCCATTCCTACTGCCAAACTAAGATCCAGCCCTAGGCTTTGAGCCGCCCACCCTTGGACATCGTGGCTGTGGCTGGCGCTGCTGACAAGTTGGTCGTTGTCATCTTGCTGTTCGTAAGCAGCAAGGCGCCCGTCCTTGTCGTATTGGCAGCTGGTTTTTCATCGAATGTTGTGCCTTGTGCCGCCAATGGAACGCCTTGCGGTGGTTCTAACGCGGTCTCGCTGCGATCAGTGCTGGATTTCTGCTGCGGTCTCTGTTGGAGAGGGGAAAGGCCTACTTCAAACGCGTTGGTGAGGTGGGGTGGGACTAATAAACCAGAAAGCAATGGTCAGCAAGACCCTTTCCCAGCCGAAGTCCATCCACAAGGACATCACCTCAAACAATCGTTCAAAAATAATTAACAGACCTTGTATGCAGCACGCCGACTACTTGAAGCTGTTTGAAAAATGTCAATTCGAAATAAGCGCTCATTCAGTCCCTCTGCTATCTTGATTGTCCTCATTTATTTATTTCACCATCACTACGAAATAGCAAACTCCCAATTTGTCACCGAGCAGGTTGTGGACACAAAAGCTTAGCGGCTTTCACCTTCTCATAAAACCTAGAAAAATCATACACCTCTTGGTCAAATTTATTTTTTACGAAAAACATACTTTTGACATTCAAGACGTTAAACATACCTAAGTAGCCATAAGAGAAGAAATATTCTCCACCAACCCTCCTCAAGAAAACAACATAATGACTTTCGGTGGGAACTGGGTTATTAGTATTTTTTACATTTAGCTTCATTGAATATTTTGAAAAGTTGCCTACTATATTTTCAACTACGGTGAAGTTATATACAGAGTCTGCAATTTCCTCAGGAACTTTTCGATGCACATGCACTAACGCAACTTCATCCGAAGTGCAAACCACATCGGAAAAACTAATGGCAGGAGGATAAGAAGCTGAGGCATGCATAAAAAATCCATAGATCATAACCAATGCGACTGACTTATGCAACAAGGTTAATGGCATAATTATTTATATTCAAAAACCCAACAATTTTATATTTGCTATTAATATGCAAATAATGCAAATCACTTAAACTCACCTCCAACGCCTATCACTTATCTTTTAGAGCCATTATTTTTGTTACGCAATATGGACTATGCCCTCCATCAGAGAATCCAGCAAGCTGCAACACCTCAAGAACCTCAAGCGGCTCGGCGCGGGAAAACAACTCATTTGTTCCTCTGAAGCTTTTAATCACTGGATTTTGAAGCGCAGAATAAAATCCATTTATGTCGCTAACATCCAATCCGAGCTCATAGAAATTTCCAAAATCAAAATTTTCATAAAGAGGATAACCGAATTTCTCTAGATTCAATAAGGCTACAGACTTAGGAATCAGCATTAATATCACTTTACACTCCTGAATACCCACAACCTCATCACAAATAGACTGAAAAACAGAAGGATTTATTAAATCAAACAGCTGATATAAATTTTCAAAAATATCATATTTCTCCTTGATTATATTGATGACCTCATCATTCTGACCCCAAATAGAGCACTCGGAACTTTGCTCTCTTTCACTCGGCCACATTCGAATATCAAATCCAATACACACATAATTCATTATCGTCCTCCTTGATTATTCCAGCTAGGGTAGGCGCTGCAGGGAAGCACTCCCGCAGGCTCATGATTAAATGTAGATTTCCAATGTTTTCTTTTATTCCAAATACAACCCTTCGGACCTTTATTCATTTGCCAAGTATGCCAATGTGGTATTGTAGGACCTACATTATTACCCTCCATATCCGAAGAGCTATGCGGAGTTCCATCGGCATGAAATTCCGAGCAAATGGTCCCTTCAGGAGGATCACATTTATCTGGGCAAAGCGCCTTCCCTAATGCATAACCGGCTGCAGCACCCCCTGCTGCACCAGCATTTCCTCCTGCATTCCCTCCTACTACTGCACCACTTGCGCCGCCCGCAACACCTCCACCGGGACCAGCAATAACTGCCCCCCCTACACCTCCAACTAAGCCGCCTACCGCCCCCCCCACAGCTCGTCCTGCAAGCCCTCCAACCACGCCCCCCACAGTAGTACATGCCGCCACACATTGTTGATTTGATTCAAGGCCGTATGCATCATAATTGACTAACGAATTATTTACTGAGTAAGAGTATAGATTGACTCCACTAATTAATCCGAGTGGATCAGATTCTATATATCGACCAATGATTGCGTTGTATTCTCTAAAGTAATTGTTATTAACACCGCTTTCATCATCAAAATATTGCCCGGGGAATCGGAGATTGACTTGCGCGATACTTTCCACAGTTTGAGTGGTTCCAAACGCGTCATTGATCTTTTTCCACGTAACCGTGCCTGCCTTATCTGTCGCTATATCAGGCGTACCCAGATGATCCGTATGCAGATAGTGATAGCCGGTTTGGGAACTAGCTAAATCACTATTAACAACCTCTGCCTGCCAAACCGGATCCGTACTCCACAGCCCCTGCTGCCCCGCAACCGGATTGAACCCATAAGCCCGTTGCAACTTGCCATCCTTATCTAACTCCCCCATGAGCGCCTGCTCGCTGTAGACAAAGTAGGTCACCTGCGTGGCCGCGTCTTTGGTCACGCTCTTGCTGATTCTGCGGCCGAACGGGTCATAGCGGTACTGCGCTTGCGTGCCGTCACTGCTCTCGTAAGTGATCGGTCGCTCGGCGGCGTTGTAGCGGTAGGTCTTGTTGTCCTGCCCACTCGTCTCCTGCTGGGTATGGCCCTGCGGGGTGTAGCTCACCTGGGTGTCTACCGCAGGGCTTGGACTAAACGGTGTTTTGCTGGGGTAGCGAACCATTTGGTTGTCCGCGTTATAGCCCCAGGCGCCTGGCTGGTGTGCGCTGCTGGTGCGGTTGCCAACGGCGTCATAGCCATAGTGTTCGCTGGGCAGGCCCAGGCCCTGCAGGCTTTGGTCGGGGATTGCCTGGGTGAGGCGGTCCAGGTTGTCATAGCCGTATTGGGTGGTGCCCAGGTCGCTGTCGATCTGGGTGATATTGCCAGCCTTGTCGTATTGGTAGGCCTTGCTGGCGAGAACCTGGTTGCTGCCGTTCTTGACTTGGATGCTGGTGGGACGTTGCAGGGCATCCAGTTCCAAGGATTTGGCAGCGCCTGGGGTTTGGATGCTGGTGGGAACGTTCCACTGGTAGTTTTGGTAGCGGATCTCGCTGCTATTGGGTAGCGTGATCTGGGCGAGCTGCGCCTTGGTGTAGCTATAGTGTTGATTTCCACACAGAAGTG
>NZ_APCR01000523.1:0-2399 GCF_000410635.1 Comamonas sp. B-9 | reverse complement strand
CGATGCGCGCTTTGCGCAGGCCACCGTCAGCACCATCTACCAGCAGCGCCGCGTGGGCGCGATTGCCCAGGCCTTGCAGGCCAGCATGGTGGCAGACGATGCGCCGGCTGCGGCGCCGCGCGCGTTCCGCGAGCATTCGGCGCTGCGCCGTTGGCGCTGTGGCGCTGCGCAGGCGGTGGCGATTCCTTTGCTGGTGCTGGTCAAGATGGCGCAATGGCTGGCGCCGTTCTTCACCTACCACTTCTTTACCGGTGACGAGAACGACTCGGTGGCGGTGGCCATTGCGGTGTCGGTGCTCGCCTTTGCGCTGGCCACGGTGCTGGAGTTTGTCGTGGCCTGGGCCGGCAAGTGGCTGATTGCCGGCCGCCTCAAGCCCGGGCGCTACCCGCTCTGGGGCCTGACCTATTTCCGCTGGTGGCTGGCCGACCGTCTCGTGGAGGCGGTGCCGGTGGGCATGATCACCGGCTCGTCGCTGTTTCCGCTGTGGCTGCGCGCGCTGGGTGCCAAGATCGGCAACGATGTGCTGCTGGGCTCGATGACGGTGCGCGCCCCCGATCTGCTGCGCATTGGCGCCGGAGCGAGCGTGGGCAATGTGGTGAGCCTGGAGAACGCCCGCGTCGAAGGCGGCTGGCTGCTGCTGGGCACGGTCGATATCGGCGCGGATGCCTGCATTGGCTCCTATGTGGTGCTGGAGGGCAATACCCGCCTGGGCGACTGGGCCCATCTGGAAGGGCAGTCGAGCCTGAGCGACGGCCAGGTGCAGCCCGCGCGCAGCGTCTGGACCGGCTCGCCGGCCCAGCCCGTCTCGGACTTTGACACCAGCTGCATGCCCGAGCGCGTGCGGCCCAGCGCCGCCTGGCGCGCATGGGAGATGCTGGTCTATGCGGTGGGCGGCCTGAGCATCGCGACCCTGTTCTTCATGCCGGTGTTCCCGGCGTTCTTGCTGATCGACTGGCTGGATGTGGACGCGATCTCGGTGCGGCCTTTGCTCGAAGACGGCACGGTCGATGCGCTGGGGGCCTTTATCCTGCGCTTTTTCAAGTTCTTTGTGCTGGCGTTGCCCGCCAGCCTGGTGCTGGTGGTCTGCACCATGCTGGTGGCCGCCTTGATCCGCTACCTGTTCCTGCCCCGGCTGCAGCCGGGCACCTGGTCGGTGCACAGCGGCCGCTACCTGGGCAAATGGCTCACCAACCAGATCCAGGAAGGGAGCCTGGCAACCTTGCACGGCATCTATGCGACGGTGTTTTCAGCCAGCTGGTACCGCATGCTGGGCGCCAAGGTGGGCAAGCGCACCGAGCTGTCGACCGCGCTGGGCGTGGTGCCCGATATGCTGACCCTGGGCGACGAGTGCTTTGTGGCCGATGCGGTGATGCTGGGCGACGAGCGCATCGACGGCGGCTATATGACGGTGCAGCCCACGGTGGTCTCGCGCCGCAGCTTTATCGGCAATGGCGCCTATGTGCCCGATGGCTCGACCATCCCCGAAGGGGTGCTGATCGGCGTGATGTCGGCCGTGCCGCGCAATGCCGACATGCAGGCCGGCCAGACCTGGATTGGCTCGCCGGCCATCAACCTGCCTGCGCGCGAAGTCGTGCAGGGCTACCCCGACCACCTGACCTTTGCCCCGTCACGCCGCCGCGTGCTGGGCCGGGGCCTGGTCGAGGCCTTCCGCATTGGCGCGCCCCACGCGCTGGTGATTGCGGCCGGTTATGCGATCGTGCTCGACGCGATGCCGCTGGCCGCTGCCGGCCGCTGGGGCGCGGTGGTGCTGGATCTGGCCATCGCCGGCATGGTGTTTGGTCTGGGGGCCTTCTGGGCGGTGGCGCTGTTCAAGTGGCTGCTGGTGGGGCGCTACCGCAAAAAGGCTGCGCCGATGTGGACGCCCTTTGTCTGGCTGTCCGAGGCGACGACCAGCATGTACGAAGGCATTGCGGTGCCCAACTTCTTGCGCTACCTGCGCGGCACGCCCTGGCTCAACCTGGCGATGAACCTGCTGGGCAGCAAGATTGCCAGCAGCGCCTACCTGGACACCACCGACATCACCGAGCATGACTGCGTGACCATTGGCGCGCACAGCGAGCTCAATGCGCTGTCTTGCCCGCAAACCCATTTGTTTGAAGACCGGGTGATGAAGGTCGATGACGTGGTGATTGGCGCGCGAGTGACGGTGGGCGCGCGCTGCACCGTGCTCTACAGCGCCGAGCTGGGCGATGGCGTGCAACTGGGCCCGATGACCTTGGTGATGAAGGGCGAGCGCCTGCCCGCCGGTACCCGCTGGCAGGGCGCGCCTGCTGCGCCATGGCGGGCCTAGCACTTCACTGGACCAGGCAGCCGCTGGCCCTGCCGCCAGCGCTGCAGGGCCGGGTACAGGCCCAGGCGGTGGTGATGGCGGGCGCACC
>NZ_KE148547.1:447-1747 GCF_000410635.1 Comamonas sp. B-9 | reverse complement strand
GGCGCCAGCGGCCCGCGCACCACCGTCATCACCATCAGCCACAGCACCAATGCCAGCAGCGCAAAGGCCAACCAGGCGCCGACCGCATGCCAGCCGGCCGCCACCATCGCGCTGGTGGCCAGGCCCGTGAGCGCAATGCCGATGCCCGGGCCGCAAAACAGCAGGCCGCCCATTTGCGGCCGCCCCAGATGCGCCAGCTGCGACATGCACCACAAGGTGATATTGAGAAACACCACCGCACTGGCCACGCCCGAGACAAAACGCAGGCTGGCCCAGGCGCCAGGCCAGTTCAGCGCCATCGCCGCCGTCAGCACTGCGGTGATGAACAGCCACCAGTGCACCATGCGCGAGGGGTGCAGGCGCTGCATCAGGCCCGGGGCCACCCAGGGCAGCACCATGCAGACCAGCGAGCCGACAAAGTAGCCCAGGTAGTTGCTCATCGCCAGCCAGCTGCCCTGGGCCAGGTCGATGCTGCCGTCGTGCAGCATCATCGGCATCAAGGGCGTAAAGGCAAAGCGCCCCACGCCCATGGCCGAGGCCAGCGCCAGCATGCCGGCCACCGCCACCCACCAGGGGCGCTGGCCCCAGCGCAGTGAGGGGGCGGAGGTGGAAGAGGAAACCGAGGAGCTGACCGAGGGTGGCATGGTGCGGACCTAGTGCTTATGTATCTTTTTTGGAGATGCCATGTTAAATTAACATCTTCAAAAAAGATAGATACCGCCGTGTTGGATCTCGCCACCCTCGCCATTTTTCAGCAGGTCATTGCCAGCGGCAGCATCACCCGTGCTGCGCAGCAGCTGGGCCGCGCCCAGTCCAATATCACCACCCGTATCCAGCAGCTGGAGGAGTCGCTGGGCGTCGCGCTTTTTGTACGCGAAGCCCGGCGCATGGTGCTGACACCCGAGGGACAGCAGTTGCAGCGCTATGCCGACCAGCTGCTGACCCTGGCCGAAGAGGCCACGCAAAGCCTGCGCGGCCAGCAGCCCAGCGGGCGGCTGCGCCTGGGCTCGATGGAGAGCACGGCCGCCGCGCGCCTGCCGCTGCCGCTGGCCGCTTTCCACCGCACGCATCCCCAGGTGCAACTGGAGCTGTCCACGGCCGCGTCGCTGCAGCTGATGGAGCAGGTGCTGGACCACCAGCTCGATGCCGCACTGGTCGCCTGGCCGCCCCCGGATGTGGATGCGCCGCTGCCGCTGGACCTGGTGCCGCTGTACGAAGAATCGCTGCTGCTGCTGCGCCCCGCCCAAACCCAGCAGGGGGAGCTGCCGCGCACCCTGGCCGGTTTCAGTGATGGCTGCAC
>NZ_KE148547.1:0-347 GCF_000410635.1 Comamonas sp. B-9 | reverse complement strand
CGTGGCGGCCGTGGCCGCAGGCAGCGCGGTCGCCGTGGTGCCGCAGACCGTGCTGGATCTGCAGCGCGATGCGCTGCCGGTGCGCAGCGAGCCCTTGGGCGTCTGCACCACGATGTTTGTCACCCGCCAGGGCTATGCCACGCCCGCGGTGCAGCAGCTGCTGGCCGTGTTGCAGGCAGCGGCCCCGACCCCCCCCCCCACCCCTTGCCCCACCGCGATGGAGACCGTATGACCCGCAACCTGACACAAGAACTGGGCCTGCAGCTGCCCGTGGTGCAAGGCCCGATGACCGGCTCGGACAGCCCGGCGCTGGCCGCTGCCGTCAGCGCCAGCGGCGGCCTGGGCTC
>NZ_KE148546.1:1797-52739 GCF_000410635.1 Comamonas sp. B-9 | reverse complement strand
GTGTGGCTGCTGTCATCGCTTTAATACCAATCAATAATCTGCGCGCCAAAGCTCAGGTGTTCCCCCATGGCTGAATTTACCGCACCTCCGTCGATCGACCCCAACGCCGCCCATGCCTGGCAGCGGCGCGCGCCTGCGCACAGCCCCTGGCTGCACGAAGAGGTGGGCCGTCGCATGCAAGACCGGCTGCAGTGGATCGTGCAAAAACCAGAGGCCTGGTGCAGCTGGGAGCCCGTATACGGCGGCCTGGAGGCGCACCGGCAGGGGGCCGGGCGCTACCCGGCGGCCGATATCCATATCGTGGAAAGCCGCCCGGCCCATGCCGCGCTGCTGCGCAGCCAGCTGGACAAGCCCTGGTGGGCGCTGAGCCGCTGGCGCCAGGCCAAGCTGCACTGGGGCCTGCCTGCGCCCGCAAGTGTGCAGATGCTCTGGGCCAATATGGCGCTGCACCAGCATCCCAACCCCCAGCAGCTGCTGCAGACCTGGCACCAGAGCCTGGCGGTCAACGGTTTTGTGATGTTTTCCTGTTTCGGGCCCGATACGCTCAAAGAGCTGCGTGCGGCCTATGCCGGCCAGGGCTGGCCCGCTGCCAGTCATGAGTTCACCGACATGCACGACTGGGGTGACATGCTGGTGCAGGCCGGCTTTGCCGAGCCGGTGATGGACATGGAGCGCATCAGCTTGTCGTACTCAGGCGCCGCGCAATTGCGTGCCGAGCTGCGCGAGCTGGGCCGCAACCTGCACCCGGCCCGCTTTGGCGGCCTGCGTGGCCGCCAGTGGCGCAACGAGCTCGATGCCTTGCTGACCGCCAAGCTGGCCGATGCCCAGGAGCAGGGGCGCCTGGTGGTCTCGTTCGAGATCATCTACGGCCATGCCTTCAAGCCCACGCCACGCATGAAGGTGCAGGGCGAGAGCAGCATCAGCGTGCAGGATATGCAGCAGATGCTGCGCCAGGGGCGCCCTGGCGGCGCCTGATGGCTGGGGCCGCCCCTTACGCCTTATGCGCAGGCGGTTGGGTGGCTCGGCAAACGACCTAACATATTCAGCGACTGTCCAGTGTTGGACAGTCGCTGTTGTCAATCTCCTATGATCCCGGGATTGCATGGGTTGCAATCTTGCGCGGTTGCGGCCATGCTCGCTGTAATGACCAAGTGGCATGGGTGCAAGCGGAGATGCACCCGGCGGTGTCTGCACCACGCGGCTGGATGTCTTCCCCACCGACACGCCAGCCTGCCCTACATAACGATGAGAAGATGAGAAGTAAGTGACAACTATGAAAAGTGATTCTCATAAGCTGGCTTCTTGGCTGCTGCTGGTGGCATCTGGCCTCACCTCTGCAGCACATGCGGTGCAAAGTCTTCCCGGCGGCCCGGCCGTTGGGCAGATGAACCTGGCGCCTCCCGTCACCCGAATTGCCCAGGAGCAGCACACGCTGCACTGGATGATGCTCTGGATCTGCACCATCATCTTTGTCGGTGTGTTCGCGGTGATGTTCTATTCCATCTGGAAGCACCGCAAATCCAAGGGGGCGGTGCCCGCCACCTTCCATGAATCGGTCACGGTCGAGGTCACCTGGACGGTGCTGCCCTTCATCATCGTGATCCTGATGGCCTTGCCGGCGACCAAGGTGCTGGTCGCGCAAAAGGACACCACCAATGCCGACCTGACCGTGAAGGTGACCGGCTACCAGTGGAAATGGGGCTACGACTATCTGACCGGCGAAGGCGAGGGCCTGAACTTTATCTCTACGCTGGATAGCGGCCAGCGCGCGATGTCCAACAGCGGTGATGTCTCCAAGGCGCCCAATGACTACCTGCTGCGCGTCGACAAGCCCTTGGTTGTGCCCGTCGACAAGAAGGTGCGCATCATCACCACCGCCGCCGATGTGATCCACTCCTTCATGGTGCCGGCCTTTGGTATCAAGCAGGATGCGATCCCCGGTTTTGTGCGCGACACCTGGTTCCGCGCCGAGAAAACCGGCGACTACTACGGCCAGTGCGCCGAGCTCTGCGGCAAGGAGCATGCCTACATGCCCATCCATGTGAAGGTGCTGTCGGCCAGCGATTACTCCGCATGGGTGGCCGAGCAAAAGAAGTTGCTCGCCGCGCAGGCCGATGACCCCAACAAGGTCTGGGAGCTGGCCGCACTGGTGGCCCGGGGCGAGAAGGTCTATGCCGCCAACTGTGCCGCCTGCCACCAGGCCAACGGCAAGGGGGCTGGCCCCATCAAGGCGCTCGATGGCAGCCCGGTGGTACTGGGCCCCACGGCCGACATGATGCACACGGTGCTCGAGGGCCGCGCCAATGGCGCCATGCCGTCCTGGAAGCAGCTGAGCGATACCGACCTGGCAGCGGTCGTCACCTTTACCAAGAACCACTGGAGCAACAAGACCGGCACCATGGTGCAGCCGGCCCAGTTTGTCGCGGCACGTACCGGCAAATTCCCGGAAGGTGGAGGTTCGGCAGCGGCTGCGCCGGCTGCTGCCCCAGCAGCGGCAGCTGCGGCTTCTGATGCCGGCGCCGCTGCGGCAGCCACCCCTGCAAGTCCTGCCGCCGCCGCACCTGCTGCTGCAGCAACTGCAGAAGCACCGATCTCCCAGGTGCTGTTTGCCAGCGGCAAGAGCGAGCTGGACGGCCAGGCCCAGGAGGCGGTGAAAAAAGCCGCCGCCACGCTGGCCGGCCAAAGCAGCAAGGTGGCGTTGTCCGGGTTTGTCGATGGCACCGGCAATGCCGACCAGAATGCCGAGCTGGCCAAGAAGCGCGCCCAGGCCGTGGCCGAGCTGCTGGTAGCCCAAGGCGTGGCAGAGGCGCGTATCGAGATGCGCAAGCCGCAGACCATTACCGCAGGTGAGGGCGCTGACAGCCAGGCGCGCCGTGTCGATATTGTTGCTGCACCCTAAGGCGTGCAAGCCCTAGAAGAGCCATCGGAGTCAAGATTTATGAGCGCTGTTCTCCCCACAGACCCCAGCCATAGCGACCACGGCCAGGCCGACCATGCCCATGACGACCACCACCATGGTGCGCCCACGGGCTGGCGGCGCTGGGTGTTTGCCACCAACCACAAGGACATCGGCACGCTCTACCTGCTGTTCTCGTTCACCATGCTGATGGTGGGCGGCGTGCTGGCGCTGCTGATCCGTGCCGAGCTGTTCCAGCCCGGGCTGCAGCTGGTCAACCCCGAGCTGTTCAACCAGCTGACGACGATGCACGGGCTGATCATGGTGTTTGGCGCGATCATGCCGGCCTTTGTCGGCTTTGCGAACTGGATGCTGCCGCTGCAGATTGGCGCCAGCGACATGGCCTTTGCGCGCATGAACAACTTCAGCTTCTGGCTGATGATCCCGGCCGGCCTGATGCTGGTGGGCTCGTTCTTCATGCCTGGCGGTGCACCGGCTGCCGGCTGGACCTTGTACGCACCATTGACCCTGCAAATGGGTCCGTCGATGGACACCAGCATCTTTGCGATGCATGTGATGGGTGCCTCTTCCATCATGGGCTCGATCAACATCATCGTCACCATCCTGAACATGCGCGCGCCGGGCATGACCTTGATGAAGATGCCGATGTTTGCCTGGACCTGGCTGATCACCGCCTACCTGCTGATCGCCGTGATGCCGGTGCTGGCGGGCGCGATCACAATGACCCTGACCGACCGCCACTTTGGCACCAGCTTCTTCAACCCCGCTGGCGGTGGTGATCCGGTGATGTACCAGCATATCTTCTGGTTCTTCGGCCACCCCGAGGTCTACATCATGATCTTGCCGGCCTTTGGCATCATCAGCCAGATCGTGCCGGCCTTCAGCCGCAAGAAGCTGTTTGGCTATGCCTCGATGGTCTATGCGGTGGCGGCGATTGCGATCCTGTCCTTCATTGTCTGGGCGCACCACATGTTCACCACCGGCATGCCGGTGACCGGCCAGCTGTTCTTCATGTACGCAACCATGCTGATCTCGGTGCCGACGGCAGTGAAGATCTTTAATTGGGTGGCGACGATGTGGCGCGGCTCGATGACCTTCGAGACGCCGATGCTGTTCTCGGTGGGCTTTATTTTCGTGTTCACGATGGGCGGCTTCACGGGCCTGATCCTGTCGATGGCGCCCATCGATATCCAGCTGCAGGACACCTACTACGTGGTGGCGCACTTCCACTATGTGCTGGTGGCAGGCTCTCTGTTCTCGATGTTTGCCGGCTACTACTACTGGGCGCCCAAGTGGACGGGCGTGATGTATGCCGAGTCGCGCGGCCGCATCCATTTCTGGGGCTCGCTGATCTTCTTCAACATCACCTTCTTCCCGATGCACTTTCTGGGCCTGGCCGGCATGCCGCGCCGCTATGCCGACTACCCGATGCAGTTTGCCGACTTCAACATGATTGCCTCGATCGGTGCCTTCGGCTTTGGTCTGATGCAGGTCTACTTCTTTGCCTTTGTGGTCTGGCCTGGCATGCGCCACCGTGGCGAGAAGGCGCCGCAAAAGCCCTGGGAAGGTGCCGAAGGTCTGGAGTGGGAGGTGCCATCGCCCGCGCCTTTCCATACCTTTGAGACCCCGCCCAAGCTGGACGCTACTGCAACCAAGGTGATTGGATGATCACCCCCGCGCAGCGCAAGGCCAACCGGCGACTGGCATGGATTCTGGCGTCGATCGCGCTGGCCTTCTTCATCGGATTTCTCGTAAAAATGACGGTGCTCTAGCAGCACAGGGAGCAGCAGGTGAGCAGACATGCAGACAACGCGAAGATGGTGGGCAAGCTGGCCGTTGTTGCCTTTGGCATGTTTGCCTTTGGCTACGCGCTGATCCCGCTGTACAAGCGCATCTGCGAGGTCACGGGCATCAACATCCTGGCGCTGACCGAGCGCGATGTGCCGGGCAACGGCACGGCCGGCAAGAACGTCAAGCTCAACAGCCAGGTCGACGAAAGCCGCACCATCATCGTCGAGTTCGACGCGAATGCGCGTGGGCCCTGGAGCTTCAAACCGGCGGTGCGCACGATGCAGGTACACCCCGGCGCGCTGAGCACGGTGATGTACGAGTTCCGCAACGAGCAGGACCACCGCATGTCGGCCCAGGCGATTCCCAGCTATGCGCCCAAGCAGGCCGCGCCCTATTTCAACAAGCTCGAATGCTTTTGCTTCAACCAGTACACCCTGGAGCCCGGTGAGCGCAAGGAATGGCCAGTGGCCTTTGTGATCGACCCCAAGCTGTCCAAGGATGTGACGACGATCACCTTGTCCTACACCTTCTTTGAGGTCGGTGGCCGCATCCCGGCGGCACCTGCGTCGACGGCGGTGCTGGCGCCTGCGGTGCAGGGCGCCGGGGTGCAGGCAGGGGCATCCTGATGGCCAGCGCGCCCGGCCCGCAACCGCCGCGCAAGGGCAATCTCTGGCGCACGGTCAAGGCTGTGGCTTGGTCTTTTTTGGGGGTGCGCAAGGGGTCGGAATGGCAAGAGGATGGCGTGCAGATCACGCCACTGCAGGTGATTGCCGTGGGTTTGGTGGCGATCTTCCTGTTTGTGCTGGGGTTGATGGCCCTGGTGCAATGGTTGGTTTGATGCCAGTATTGGCATCGCGGAAGAATGGATCAATAAACGAAATACCAGGAGCAGCGATGAGTGCGACTTCCCATGGCACCACACCGTACTACTATGTTCCGGCCGAGTCCCGCCACCCGGTGATGGCGGCCATTGGCCTGGGCTTTGTCATTGCCGGCGCCGGCAACTGGGTCAATGGCCACACCTGGGGCATGTACCTGCTCTTTGTCGGCATTGCCTGGTGGCTGTTTGTGCTGTACCAGTGGTTTGGCGATGCGATCCGCGAAAGCGAGCAGGGCCTCTACAGCCACCGCATCGACCTGTCCTACCGCTGGAGCATGAGCTGGTTCATCTTCTCGGAGGTGATGTTCTTCGGCGCCTTCTTTACTGCGCTGTGGTGGGCACGGGCCCATTCGCTGCCGGCGCTGGGCAGCCTGGACAATGCCATTCTCTGGCCCGATTTCAAGGCCGTGTGGCCCAGCGTGGAAATGGGCGCGACTGCCTCGCCTGCGGGCATCGTCGAGCCGTTCCAGACCGTGGGCCCTTTCTGGCTGCCCACCATCAATACCGCGCTGCTGCTGACCTCGGGCGTTACCTTGACCATCGCCCACCATGCCTTGCAGGCCGACCAGCGCAGCAAGTGCATCCGCTTCATGTGGATGACCGTGGTGCTGGGCATCGTCTTCCTCTGCGTGCAGGGCTATGAGTACTTCCACCTCTACACTGAGCTGAACCTCAAGCTCAACTCCGGCACCTACGGCTCCACCTTCTACATGCTGACGGGCTTCCACGGCTTGCATGTGTTTATCGGCATGCTGATGCTGCTGGTCATCACCTTGCGGCTGCAAAAAGGCCATTTCACCGCCAAGAAGCACTTTGGCTTTGAGGGCGCCGCCTGGTACTGGCACTTTGTCGATGTGGTCTGGCTGGGCCTCTATATCCTCGTGTACTGGATGTAGTTGGGGTGGGGGTGCTGCTGAGGGCCTCAAGCCCCCAGCGGTATGCCATGGGGCTGCAGGTAGCCCAGCTTCCAGGCCAGCAGAATGCCGGCAAACACCAGCACCGACAGCGCAATGCGCAAGGTCAGCGCCCAGGCCATGCGCTTGCTGCCGGTGCCCGACTGGTTGCCGCGCAGCATGAAAAGCCCGGCCGCTGCCAGGCAGGCCAGTATCACGACAAAGGCGAGTGCGATGAGCAGGTGCATGGTGCTGTCCTCAGGGTGGTCTCGGTGTTCTTGGCGTGCGCTGCGAGTCGCTTCGAACGGCGCTCTGGCGCCCGGCGCAGCAAACCCATTGTGCGGCAGCGCCAGACGGGGCGCTATCGGCCTGCACCCCAATAGCCTCTCCCCGCAGTATCTTGGCCAGCGCGCTGCTGGCTGCCGCGCTCTGCACCGGGTATAAACAGTCTATGCCTGCGCCTTCTGCTTCCTCCTCCATCGCCAAGACCCCTACGGAGCGCCGAGCCCAGCTGCGTTTTGTGCTGATCACCGTTGCGGCAGCAGCCTCGATGCTGCTGACCGCCTCGCTGGGGTTCTGGCAGCTGCGCCGCGCCGATGAGAAGCTGGCCTACCAGGCGCAGCTCGATGCGCGTGCAGCCCTGCCGGCGCTGGACGGGGCGAGCTTGCTGCAGCCCCTGGCTGAGGCCGAGCGTGCCAGCCTGCAGCACCGCCAGGTGGTGCTGCGTGGCGAATGGCTGCCACAGTACACGGTCTACCTGGACAACCGCCAGATGCAGGCGCGCCCGGGTTTTTATGTGCTGACACCACTGCGCCTGGCCGGCCCGGTAGCGCCAGGCCAGCCGCAGACCGTGCTGGTGCAGCGGGGCTGGGCGCCGCGCAATTTTGAAGACCGCCTGGCGCTGCCGCAGGTGCAAACGCCTGGCGGTAGCGTGCAAGTGCAGGGCCGGGTGGCGGGCCAGCCGGCGCGCCTTTTGGAGCTGCAGACGTCCGCCGCGCACCCAGGGGTTTCCCGAATCCGGCAGAATCTCGATACCGATGCTTACGCGCAGGAGACCGGCCTGCCCTTGGCTGCAGTCACCGTGGTGCAGACCGGGCCGGCCAGCGAGGGCCTGCTGCGCGACTGGCCCGTAGTAGGCAGCGGCGTGGAAAAGCATTATGGTTATGCATTTCAATGGTTTGGTCTGTGTAGCCTGATTGCGATCCTCTATGTCTGGTTCCAAATTGTCCGACGTGTCCTTCGACGCCGCAGCCACCCAGGCGCCGCCGCCCGCTGATGAGGCGCTGCTGGGCCTGACCGTGCATGGCCTGCCGCCTGCCGAGCAGGCTGAAGCGGCGCTGGAGGAAGCCGAGCGCTCGCGCAGTGGCCGCCTCAAGATGCTGCTGGTGCTGCTGGTCTGTGCGGCGCCGGTGATCGCGTCCTACTTCACCTACTACGTGATCCGGCCCGAGGGGCGGCGCAATTTTGGCGAGCTGGTGGGCCAGCAGCCGACGATTCCGGCCGCAAAGGTCAAGACCCTGGACGGCCAGCCGTTTGAGCTGCAAAGCCTCAAGGGCCAGTGGCTGCTGCTGAGTGCTTCGGGCGCGGCCTGCGACGAGGTCTGCCAGAACAACCTCTACCTGCAGCGCCAGCTGCGCGAGAGCCTGGGCCGCGAGAAGGACCGGCTGGACTGGGTCTGGCTGGTGACCGACGACGGCGAGCCGCCGCCAGCCTTGCGCACGGCACTGGACCAGGCCACCGTGCTGCGGGTGCCCCAGGCGCTGGTGGCCCAGTGGCTGCAGCCGGCAGCCGGCCAGCAGCTGGGCGAACATTTGTACGTGGTGGACCCGCTGGGCCACTGGATGATGCGTTTTCCTGCCCAGCTCAGCCGCTCCGATGCGGCCAAGGCGCGCAAGGATCTGGAGCGGCTGCTGCGTGCGTCGTCGAGTTGGGACAAGGAAGGGCGGTAGTGGATAGCTAGCATGACATCGCAGGATTTATATGATTTCGCGCCGCTGGCGCGTGTGTTGCTGACCGGGGCCATCATTGCGCTGGGCCCCATCGTCTGGATTTGGTGGCGCCACCGTGGTGCCACGCCGCTCAAGCGCCTGCAGGTGCTGGCGGTACTGACCCTGTTCCTGTCCTTTGACCTGGTGATGTTTGGCGCGTTTACGCGCCTGACCGATTCGGGCCTGGGCTGCCCGGACTGGCCGGGCTGCTACGGCAATGCCAGCCCGATTGGCGCGCATGCTGAAATCTCTGCCGCGCAAGAGGCCATGCCGACCGGCCCGGTGACCCATGGCAAGGCCTGGGTGGAGATGATCCACCGCTACCTGGCCACCGCCGTGGGCGGCCTGATCATTGTGCTGACGGCCAGTGCCTGGCTGCAGCGCAAACGCCGGGGTCCGCAGCCGATCAGCCCCTGGTGGCCGACCGCCACCCTGGTCTGGGTGCTGATCCAGGGGGCCTTTGGCGCGCTCACGGTGACGATGAAGCTGTTCCCGGCGATCGTCACCTTGCACCTGCTGGGCGGCACCGTGCTCTTGATGCTATTAACCGTGCAGGCAACGCGCCACACGCAATTTGCCGATAATCTAGGGTTAGTCCCAGTGCCGCGCCTGTTGCGCGGCCTAGTGGCGGTCACGGCGCTGCTGGTGTTTGCGCAGGTGACCTTGGGTGGCTGGGTCAGTACCAACTATGCGGTGCTGGCCTGCACCAGCTTTCCCATGTGCAATGGTGCCTGGTGGCCGGCGATGAACTTTGACGGGTTCCAGATCTGGCGCCCGCTGGGCTTTCTGGCCGACGGTGCGCATATCAGCTATGAGGCGCTGGTGGCCATCCACTACATGCACCGGCTGTTTGCCTACCTGGTGATTGCCGCCTTGCTGTGGCTGGGCTGGGCGCTGCGCACGGTGCCGCTGCTCAGGCAGCAGCGCCGCTGGCTGGTGGGCCTGACGCTGCTGCAATTTGCCACGGGACTGTCGAATGTGGTGCTGGACTGGCCGATGCTGGCGGCCGTTTTGCACACCGGGGGCGCTGCCGCCATCATGGTGGTGCTGACCTGGATCTGGTGTACTGCGGGCCCTGAACCTGCCCGCAGTGCTGCGAGTTGATGACGCTGTATGGAACAAAGACTGAGTGCCCCGATGACCGAACTTGCCGCAACGCCAATGCCGAACCGCTTTGCGCAGTTCTATGCATTGACCAAACCCAAGGTGGTGCAGCTGATTGTGTTTTGCGCACTGATCGGCATGGTGCTGGCCGTGCCGGGTGTGCCCACCGGCGCCGAGCTGCTGCGCATGGCCGTCGCCTGTGCGGGCATCTGGCTGGTGGCGGGAGCCGCAGCGGCCTTCAACTGCCTGGTCGAGCAAAGCATCGATGCGCGCATGAAGCGCACCGCCTGGCGCCCCACTGCGCGCGGCGAGCTGTCCAACCTGCAGACCCTGATGTTTTCTGCCGGGCTGTGCATCGCCGGCTCGGCCATTCTGATCGTCTGGATCAATGCCATCACCATGTGGCTGACCTTTGCCACCTTTGTCGGTTATGCCGTCATCTACACGGTGATCCTCAAGCCGCTGACGCCGCAGAACATCGTGATCGGTGGCGCATCGGGCGCGATGCCCCCCGTGCTGGGCTGGGCCGCGATGACCGGCGATGTCTCGCCCCAGGCGCTGTTGCTGTTTTTGATCATCTTCCTGTGGACGCCGCCGCACTTTTGGGCGCTGGCGCTGTACCGGGTCGAGGACTACCGCAAGTCCGGCCTGCCGATGCTGCCGGTCACCCATGGGAACTATTACACCCGCGTGCAGGTCTTGCTCTACACCGTGGTCTTGTTTGCCGCCGGCCTGCTGCCCTTCATCATCCAGATGAGCTCCTGGATCTACCTGGTGGCCGCAGTCGTGCTGGGTGCCGGGTTCTTTGGCTATGCCTTTGCGCTGTGGCGCAATTACTCCGATGCGCTGGCGCGCAAGACTTTCCGTTTTTCGCTGGTCTACCTCAGCCTGCTGTTTGTGGCGCTGTTGGTGGACCACTATGTGAGCTGGTAAATCTGCAATGAACAAGCGCAATGCCCTTCGCTGGCTGGCGGGCTCGGCCATGCTGGCCTCGGCCGCCGGTGTCCTCACCGCCTGCAAATCCAAGGCCGATTTCAACGCCATCGACCTGACCGGCAGCAAGGAGTATGGGCAGGATTTCTCCATGCCCGACCAGCATGGCCAGCGCCGCAGCATGGCGGATTTCAAGGGCAAGGTCGTGCTGGTGTTCTTTGGCTTTACCCAGTGCCCCGATGTCTGCCCGACCACCTTGGGTGACCTGGCCGCCGTCAAGCAAAAGCTCGGCGCCAAGGGTGACAAGCTGCAGGTGATCTTTGCCTCGGTCGATCCTGCCCGCGACACGCCCGAGATTCTGCAGGCCTACCTGGCCAACTTTGACCCCAGCTTTCTGGCGCTGCGCGGCAGCGACGAGGAAACGGCCAAGATGGCCAAGGACTTCAAGGTTTACTACAAGCGGGTCGAGGGCCAGACCCCGGGCAGCTACACGATGGACCATACCGCGGGCGACTACATCTTCGACCCGGAAGGCCGCCTGCGTCTGTACAGCCGCTATGGCACGCCAGTCGATACCCTGGCCAAGGACATTGAGCAGCTGATCGACGGCGCTTAAGCGCTTACACGCTTAACAGCGCAGGGCAAGCGCTGCACTCACATCGACCAGATACGCGGCCGCTGCGCCGGCAAGCCCCAGAGGCTGCTGCGCCAATGGCCCCAGACCGTCTTCCACAGCTGCATAGCGGGCTCCACCACGGGCGCCAGACCACGCAGCACCAGCATATGCTCGTTCGGTGCAGTCACGCCCGCGATCACCTCTGCAGGCGCGGCTTCCAGCAACAGTTGGGTGCTCTCCAGCAGCGCTTCGCGTTGCGCGCGGGTGATCGGCGAGCCGCTGGCATAGAGCAGGCTGCCCATGCAGCGCTGGCCCGCCAGGCCCAGCTGGCCGTTGAGCAGCAACTCATCATCGGCCCGGATGCGGCCCCGTTCCAGAAAATGCCCCGGCCAGGCGATGTGCTGTGAAAACACGCCCTGGGTAAAGGGCTGACCGGCCAGCGGCAGGCCCAGCGCGGTGATGTCCCAGGTCAGCAGCCCGGCTCCCGGTGCCAGCGCCATCTGCAGCTCATTGGCCGCGTCGCAGGCATTGTAGGCAATGGCCTCCAGCGGCAGCCATTCCAGCCGGGCGCCGGCCTGCAGCTTAAGGCGGGTGCGCTGCAAGGCCGGCTGGCCATTGCTTTTGTAAAAGCGCGTCGCGCCCGGCGTGGTGATGAGGGCATGGGCCCCTGCCGCCACCTCGACCGAGATATCCAGCACATCGCCCCCCACCAGGCCGCCGGGCGGGTGCACCAGCACGTTGTGGCAAATGCCTGGGCCTTCGGGGTAGAGGCTTTTGAGAATGCGCAGCGGGCCATCGTGGCTGAACTGCACCGAGGTCTTGCCGGCTTGCTGGCCGTAGCGCAGGTCTAGTTGGGCATGCCAGCTCATGGCTGCGGCTGGTGCTGAATGCCCGCTGGCCAGCAGGGCCCAAGGGCCGGGATCGGAGGTGAGTAGGGTGCACAAGACATGGCTGGGGTTTTGCAAGCCACGTGCCAGGAACTGCACCGCCCTGGGGTGCTGGCTGTGCTGAATTGGTGCATGCACGGCAGGTCTGCATGCTTGTGGTGCAAGGATCAGAGGATGCAGCACGGAAAGCGTGCATGCCCTGCCGCTGCAGCCCCTTGGCATGTGCCTTGCTTTGCACTAGGTATGGAACTGACACCTCGCGAAAAAGACAAGCTGCTGATCTTTACCGCCGCCTTGCTGGCCGAGCGGCGCCTGGCCCGGGGGCTCAAGCTGAACTACCCCGAGGCGGTGGCGCTGATCAGCGCCTTTGTGATGGAGGGCGCGCGCGATGGCAAAACGGTTGCCCAGCTGATGAGCGCTGGCCGCACGGTGCTCAAGCGCGCCGATGTGATGGAGGGCATCCCCGAGATGATTGCCGATATCCAGATCGAGGCGACCTTTCCCGATGGCACCAAGCTCGTCACCGTGCATGAGCCCATTGTCTGAATCCCCATCTTTTCCCTTGCGCAAGCCTAGCACCATGAACTTCAAGAAACTCTCTGCCACCGTGGCGGCTGCCGCTGCCGCTGCCGCCTTGCCGCTGTCCGCACTCGCCCATGTAGGCAGCGACGGCGGCGGCCACCATGGCTTTTTGAGCAGCTTCGGACATGCCTTTGCCCACCCGTTTACCGGCGCGGACCATATGGCGGCGATGCTGGCCGTGGGCGCCTGGAGTGCGCTGACGGTGACGCCTGCCTGGCGCGCACCGGCCGCCTTTGTGGCCCTGCTGGTGGCGGGGGCGCTGGCAGGTTTTGCCGGTCTGTGGGTGCCCGGCGTGGAGCCGATGATTGCCGCATCGGTGCTGGTGCTAGGCCTGCTGGTGGCGGTGCAAAAGCAGATGCCCTGGGTGCTGGCCGCTGCGCTCGCCGGGGTGTTTGCGTTTTTCCATGGCGCGGCCCACGGCTTTGAGCTGGCGGCCGATTCTGCGCTGGCATCGGCAGGGGCCCTGGCGGGCATGGCGCTGGGCTCGGCCTTGCTGCATGTCGGTGGCATGGTGCTGGGCAAGGCCCTGATGCAGCGCCACCGTTGGCTGGCCCAGCTGGCAGGCGGCGCCACCGCAGTCTTGGGCGCAGCCATGCTGACGCGCCTGGCCTGACGAGGAGCCGCAACATGATCCCAGGTGAACTGCTGCTGGACGACGGCGAACACACGCTGAACCCCGGGCGCCGCACCGCCACGCTGGTGGTGCACAACGCCAGCGACCGGCCTATCCAGGTCGGCTCGCACTACCACTTTGCCGAGACCAATGCCGGCCTGGTCTTTGACCGCCAGGCGGCCCATGGCATGCGCCTGCATATTGCCAGCGGCATGGCGGTGCGCTTTGAGCCGGGCCAGCAGCGTACGGTGGAGCTGGTGGACCTGGGCGGCGACCGGCAGATCTACGGCTTTCGCGGCCTGGTGCAAGGGGCGCTGGAATGAGGCCCGGTATGCTGTGCCAGCGTTCTAAGACAGGATGGTTCTGATGGCAACAATGGACAGACGCGCATACGCAGAAACCTATGGGCCCACGGTGGGTGACCGCCTGCGCCTGGCCGATACCGAACTGGTCGTGCAGGTGGAGCAGGACTTCACCCTGCGCGCGGGCGGCTATGGCGAAGAGGTGAAGTTTGGCGGTGGCAAGACCATCCGTGATGGCATGGCGCAAAGCCAGCGCAGCAGTGCGCAGGGCGCGATGGACACGGTGCTGACCAATGCGCTGATCATCGACCACTGGGGCATCGTCAAGGCGGACATCGGCCTCAAAGCGGGCCGCATTGCCGCGATTGGCAAGGCGGGCAACCCGGACACGCAGCCGGGGGTGGACATCATCATCGGCCCGGGCACCGAGATCATCAGCTGCGAAGGCATGGTCGTCACCGCTGGCGGCATCGACACGCACATCCACTTCATCGCGCCCCAGCAGATCGAAGAGGCGCTGACCAGCGGCGTGACGACGATGATTGGCGGCGGCACCGGCCCGGCCACCGGCACCTTTGCGACGACCTGCACGCCCGGCGCCTGGAACATGGAGCGCATGCTGCAGGCGGCTGACGCCTTCCCGATGAACCTGGGTTTTCTGGGCAAGGGCAATGCGAGCTTGGCGCTGGCCCTGCATGAGCAGATCGATGCCGGCGCGATTGGCCTCAAGCTGCACGAGGACTGGGGCAGCACGCCAGCGGCCATCGACAACTGCCTGGACGTGGCCGAGCTCACCGACACCCAGGTGGCGATCCATACCGATACGTTGAACGAAAGCGGCTTTGTCGAAGACACGGTGGCCGCGTTCAAAGGCCGCACCATCCATACCTTCCACACCGAAGGCGCGGGCGGCGGCCATGCGCCCGATATTTTGAAGGTGGTAGGCGAGAGCAATGTGCTGCCCAGCTCCACCAACCCGACGCGGCCCTACACGATCAACACGCTCGACGAGCATGTGGACATGCTGATGGTCTGCCACCACCTCGATGCCGGCATTGCCGAGGACCTGGCCTTTGCCGAAAGCCGCATCCGCAAGGAAACCATTGCGGCCGAAGACATCCTGCACGACATCGGCGCCATCAGCATGTTCAGCTCCGACAGCCAGGCCATGGGCCGGGTGGGTGAGGTGATCCTGCGCACCTGGCAGACGGCGCACAAGATGAAGCTGCAGCGCGGCCCCCTGCCGGGTGACAGCGAGCGGCATGACAACTTCCGCATCAAGCGCTATATCGCCAAGTACACGATCAACCCGGCCATCGCCCATGGCATCAGCCATGAGGTGGGCAGCCTGGAAGTGGGCAAGTGGGCCGATATCGTCATCTGGAAGCCGGCCTTTTTTGGCGTCAAGCCCAGCTGCATTCTCAAGGGCGGCTTTATCGCGATGGCGGCCATGGGGGACCCCAATGCCTCGATCCCGACGCCCCAGCCGGTGCACTACCGCCCGATGTTTGGTGCCTTTGGCGGCGCGATCGCCAAGACCTCGCTGACCTTTGTCTCGCAAGCGGGCCTGGCTGCCGGCATCGGCCAGCGCTTGGGCCTGGCCAAGACCTTGTCGGCCGTCAAAGGCATACGCGGCCTGCAAAAGCAGCACATGGTGCACAACGACCTGGCGCCGCACATGGAGGTGGATGCCCAGACCTATGCGGTGCGCGCCGACGGCCAGCTGCTGACCTGCGAGCCAGCGAGCAGCCTGCCGATGGCCCAGCGTTATTTTCTGTTTTGAACCGGTAAGCACCCATGGCAAGCCCATTGATTTTCGAGCTGGACCCCGTGACCGATGCGCGCGTGCTGGCCTTTTTGGAAGCGCACCTGAGCGATATGCGCCGCATCTCGCCGCCCGAGAGCGTGCATGCGCTCGACCCCGCGCAGCTGCGCGCGCCTGGGCTGCAGCTGTGGACCGGCTGGACCGCCGCGCAAGAGCCCAAGGCCCTGGTCGCCACCTGCGCGCTCAAGATCCTGGATGCGGGCCACCTGGAGCTCAAATCGATGCGGGTGGAAGCGGCGCAACGCGGCTCAGGTGCTGCCCAGCAGGTGCTGGACCATGTGCTGGCCCAGGCCCGCGCGATGGGGGCCAGGCGCATCAGCCTGGAGACGGGCACCGAGGCCTTTTTTGCACCGGCGCGCCGTTTTTACGCGCGCAATGGCTTTGTGGACTGCGCACCGTTTGGCAGCTACCAGCCCGATCCGAACAGCTGCTTTATGCGCCTGGAGCTGCCATGACGGACGGGGCGATGCTGCAAGTCTCCAAATGCCTGCCCGCTGGCCAGGGCCTGGCACCTGCCTTGCGCAAGCGCGCGAGCTTCGTCGAGCTGGACTGGGATGTGCGCCAGAAGTCGCGCTTCTCGGCCACCGACAGCAGCGGCCGGGCGCTGGCGATTTTTCTGCCACGCGGCCAGGCCGTGCGCGGTGGCGATGTGCTGGTCGCCGAAGATGGCTCGGTGATTCTCGTGCGGGCCGCGCCGCAGAAAGTGCTGCATATCAGTGCCTGCGCTCAGCATGGCTCGGCCTTTGACCTGATGCGCGCCGCTTACCACCTGGGCAACCGCCATGTGCCCATCGAGCTGCAGCCCGACCACCTCAAGATCGAGCCCGACCATGTGCTGGCCGACATGCTGCGCAGCATGCATATGACCGTGGTCGAGGCGGAGCTGCCCTTTGAGCCGGAAGGCGGCGCCTATGGCGGCCATGTCACCAACGATGGCCACAGCCACCATGGGCATGGGCACAGCCATGACCACAGCCATGACCACAGCCATGACCATGGGCATGACCACGCACATCCGCATTCCCACGGATGAGCCTGCACCAACCTTGACGCCATGAGCATGCAACCCCTCAGCCTGTCGCCCGCCAGCTTTTTGCAGCTGATGTGGCTGGCCTCGCCGGCCTTGCCGATCGGCGGCTTCTCCTATTCGGAGGGGCTGGAGGCGGGCGTGAATGCCGCGCTGGTGGGCAACGAGGCGCAGGCGGCAGACTGGATTGACCAGCAGCTGCAGCTCTCCCAGGCCCGAGGCGATATGGCAGTGCTGGCCCAGGCCATGCAGGCCTGGCACAGCGATGAGCGCGCGCGCCTGGTGGCCCTCAACGCCTGGGTGCTGCAGACGCGCGAGAGCAGCGAGCTGCGCCTGCAGACCGAGCAGATGGGACGCTCGCTGGTGGCCTGGTTGCAGAACCGCTATGCCGATGATGCCCAGGCCTTGGTCCTGGTGAACTGGCTGGCGGCCGAGGATGCGAGTTATCCGCTGGCCTTTGCGCTGGCCGCGCACCTGGCAGGCGCAGGCGCGCGTGATGCGCTGCTCGCCTATGCCTTTGGCTGGGCTGAGAACATGGTGCAGGCAGCGATCAAATCGGTGCCGCTGGGCCAGAGTGCCGGCCAGCGCATTTTGGCGCGGCTGGCAGAAGCGATACCGGGCGCGGCCGAGCATGCGCTGGCGCTGGGCGATGACGAGCGCCAGGCTTTTTCTCCGATGCTGGCCATTCTCTCGGCCCGGCATGAACACCAATATTCACGGCTTTTTCGATCATGAGCACTGCACTGCACCACATTCCCCACCGCAGCAAAAAACTGCCTCCGTTGCGCGTCGGTATCGGCGGGCCCGTGGGCTCGGGCAAGACCACCATCTTGGAGATGCTGTGCAAGGCCATGCGCGACAAATGGGACCTGATCGCCATCACCAACGACATCTACACCAAGGAAGACCAGCGCCTGCTGACCGTCAGCGGCGCGCTGCCGGCCGAGCGCATCATGGGCGTGGAGACGGGCGGCTGCCCGCACACGGCGATCCGCGAAGATGCCTCCATCAACCTCGAAGCGATCGACCGCATGCTGGGCCAGTTTCCCGATGCCGATATCGTGTTTATCGAATCGGGCGGCGACAACCTGGCTGCCACCTTCAGCCCCGAGCTGTCGGACCTGACCATCTATGTGATCGATGTGGCGGCTGGCGAGAAGATTCCGCGCAAGGGCGGCCCCGGTATCACCAAGAGCGATCTGTTTGTGATCAACAAGACCGATCTGGCCCCCTATGTGGGTGCCAACCTGGAGGTGATGCGCAGCGACACCGAGCGCATGCGCAGCTCGCCCAAAGGCACCAAGCCCTTTGTGATGACCAACCTGAAGACGCTCGATGGCCTCGATGAGGTGGTGGCTTTTATCGAAAAGCAGGGCCTGCTGCTGGGCTGAGTTGCCGTACCGATGGCATCAGCGCTGGGGCGTATTGAGGCTAAAAGCCGTATCGGGGTGATCGCGTCCCTGCTCTGCAATCCAGGCCAGCCAGTCCTGCGCGCTGATCTGCGTGCGGCCTTGCAAGGCCGGGGGCAGGGCCTCGTACACGAGTGCCTCCAGCGGCTGCTGGCCACCGCCGACCAGCTTCACATCCAGCGTCAGCACGCGCTTGGTGTACTCGCCCACATCCTGGGGCCAGATGCCTTCGATGCGGTCCATGGCCTGCTCCAGCGCATCGTTCAAGGGGTAGACCTCGGCGAGCACCAGGCCGCTGCCCTGCAATTGCAGGCCCGGGTACCAGCCCAGGTCAAACAAGGTGCCGGTCAGCAAGCTGCGGCCCAGGCAGCTGATGCCAGGCTGCAGCCGGGCAATGTCGTTGACGCCGCTGGCACGCAAGGTGCCATAGACGGCGACATGGCGCGCGCCGCAGGGGTGCCAGGGCGGGTTGCGGATGGGGTGTTCTGGGGGTGGCGTCTGCATCGAATGCTGTGGTCGATATGGATCAGCCGGCCTGCGCAGGCCGGCCGGCTGCCTGCCGGGTCTTGGCGATTTCGCGGCTGGGCAGTGGGGTCTCGCCGGTGGCCATGCGCATCAGCAGGCAGTGCAGCATCTCGGTGGACAGGCCATGGAGCACCAGGCGGTGGCCGGCGCGCAAGGTGGACAGCGGCACGAGCGGGTGCTTGTTGTTGAGCATCACCAGGTGCTCGGGCGAGGACAGGATCTTGGCCGCATAGATGGCAACGGTTTCGTCCAGCTGCAGTGAATTGCTGGCGCGCCAGAAATCGTTGTCGGTCAGCAGCAGCTGGTAGACCGGCGTGTAGACCTCGATGGCGCTTTGCAGATCGAGAATGTTCAGCCGGCCATGGGGCATCGCTGCCAGCTGCAGCGGCGGGTCGCAAAGCATGCCAAAGTCGGGCTCGGCCACCGGGCCCATGTGCTGGCCGTGGCTGCGCAAGCTGGTGTTGAGCCGGATGACAAAGTTGAACAGGTTCAGGTCGTGCTTCAAGAACAGCTCATCCTTGATGTCATCGATCTCCATCGGTGCCAGCGGCTTGGTGGGCACGGGGGTGGGCGCATTGGCGCCGATAAAGCTCAGGATCTGCGAGCCCAGGTGGAAGTGGCGCATGATGAGCCAGTTCGCCTCGGGCGAGACAAAGCGGTTCATGCTGAAGGCCAGCGTGCGGTGCAGCAGCTTGGAATGCGCCCAGCGCTTGGGCAGCAGCACCTTGAGGATCTGGATCAGGATGATGCTCAAGCGCGCAAGCGGCCGGATAAAGGGCAGCAGAAACTGGCGCGAGCGGCTGCTCGAATCCTTGAGCCAGGCGGCCTTGACATGGTCGGGCAGCGGCGTGCTGTCGTCCAGGTAGAGCGCGAGCCAGGGATTGGGGTCGCGCTCGTCGTGGGGAATGTCGCGGAAATCGGTCATCGTGCGCGCTCCGTGGCCGTGGCATCCAGAATATGCCGGAACTGCATCAGGTAGAGCGCGGCGGTATGGCGTGCGGTGGCGGCAATCGCTGCTGCGGCGGTGCCGCTTTCATCCAGCGCCATCACCATCTGCACGGCCAGCAGCCAGCGCTCCAGGTGGTCTTCGTCATTGGCGCCGTGGTACTCCAGAAAACGGAAGCACTCCGGGCCCAGCGCCAGGTGCTGGCGCAGCAGTGGCAGCAGGCTGGGGACGATGCGCTGGCCCGTGCCTTCGATGATGTAGATGGCGCCCAGGAGGCCAATCGGGTTGGGGGTGGCCGCCAGGCTGTGCAGGTAGCTGTTGAGCGCCTCGCCACCCGGGTTGCGGCGCAGCTGTTGGATATCGGTTTCGGTGCCACCGGCATTCAAGTAGTCCTGGTGCAGGATCTTGAAGTCGTTCTGCTCTTCGCTGGCGTGCACGCCCATCAGCGCGGCCAGCTCGGCATAGGCCCCTGTGAGCGAGGCTGCACCTTCGCGCATCCACAGGCTGCCTTCGCGCACCTGGGGCACCCACTGGCTCATCCAGCGCACATAGTCGGCCTGCTGGATCTGGCCGCTGTGGATGCGGTGCACCAGCGGCGTGCGCCAGACCTGGGAGCGGTAGTCATGCCAGATGCTGGCCAGCTCGGTCAGCAAGGGCGCCAGGCCCGCTGGAGCGGCGGCCGGGTCATGGGGCGGGGCGATCAGCGCGCTTTCTGCAGCGGCTGGGTGCTGTGGCGCGCGCTGGGCCGGGGTGCTGGCGCTGGTGGCAGACGTGCCGGCAGGCGCGCTGCGCTCCACCTCCAGCAGCATATAGCCGGCGGTAAAACGGCCGGACTCGGGCACAAAGCACAGCATGGTGTCGCCGGGCTTCAAGCGCTCGTGCTGGGTCTGCAAATACTCGGCAATCATCACAAAAATGGAGGCCGCGCCGGTATTGCCGCGCCAGGCCAGGTTGCTCCACCAGCGCTCGCGCGGGATCGACAGTTGCGCCTTGTTCAGCAGCTCATCGACGACGGGAATGAATTTCTCGGACGAGTAGTGGCAGAGAAAGTGGTCAATGCCGCGCTCGGGCAGCCAGCCCTGGTGGGCGATGCGGGCGTACTCGTGGATGCAGACATCAAAGAGGTGCGGCAGCAGGCGGATGTCCTGGCGCAGGGACAGCGCGCCAGCCGCCTCGGCCTCGGCCCAGGAGGGGAAATCGAGGTGGCTGCGCTGGCGGTCATGCGTCAGGCCCAGCTGCATGCACACGGGGTAGTCGCCGGCAAAGCTGCGCTGGTGGGTCCAGCGCAGTTTGAGGCGCAGATCGGGGCGCTGGGGCAGGGCGGCGCCCTGGCCCAGCAGCACGGCGCCGGCGCCATCGCTCAGCATCCAGCGCAAAAAATGCGCATCGAAATCGGTGTTGTAGTCCTGGCCCGCGTAGCGCGAGCGCTTGAACAGGCGCGAGGGCATCTCGCTGGCCACCGCCAGCGCATGGCCGTGGGTGCCGTGCTCCACCGCCAGCGCCGCGCTTTGCAGCGCGCCCACACTGGCCGCGCAGACGCCCTGCACGCTGAGCAGTTCCATCGGCGGGGCGGCCATCTCGCCCTGGATCATGCTGGCAAAGCCGGGCATCAGCGCGTCGCCGCCTGATGAACCGCTGGCCAGAAAGCCGATATCGGCCAGCGGCCGTGCGGCCTGCGCCAGGGCCGCCTCGATGGCGCCCTTGGCCATTTGCGCATTGCTGTAGCTGGTGCTGCCATCGGGCGCAATCGCGTAGTGGCGCTGCTGGATACCGTTTTCCGCGAGGATGCGGCGCTTGATGCGTTCGGACAGCCGGTTGAGCGGCGCGACATAGGCATCCATGCCGTCGTTGGCAATGGGGGCGCCGGGCATGAAGTGACCGGCGGATTCGATATAGACCTGCGAATAAGCGACTGGCATAGATGACTACTTTTTCTCCATAGGCGGCATCAGCGACCGGCTGCGGGCCGATCGGCAAACCATCCCTCCAACAAAGACCCGCGCCATATACGGCAGCAGGCCTGCCTCATTGAGCACCGGGTGGACCCGGTGTCGGTATTCATCGGCATGCAAGCGGGTCAGCTCGGACCAGTGGGCATGCGGACATTCATGGTGGGCGGTGTGCAGGCCAATATTAAAGAGCAGCGGGTTGACCCAGCCTTCAAAATTGCGCGCGTAGTTCAGCATGCCACCGTCGGTATCGTTTTTGGACTTTGGGGGCTTGCGGCCATCGGCATGGGCGTGTTGCAGGTAGTTGGTGGCCAGCAGCCAGTGCAGGCCATGGAGCTGGGGCAGGATGACAAAGACCAGCGCTTTCTTCCAGTCCAGCGCCAGCAGCGCCGCCCAGCTGCCCAGCCACAGCGCGTACTGGCCCATGCAGTAGCGAAAGGCGCCGGGCTGGCGCAGGCGCAGCCCCGCCAGCCAGCGGATGAACAGCGGGTACAGCACCCAGGCCGCCTGCAGCGGGTGGAGCAGGTAGCCCCAGAGGTGGTTGCTGTCACCGCCAAAACGGTAGGTGCGGGCGATATCCTGCTCGCCATGCTTGTAGCGGTGGTGGTTGGCCACATGGGCGGGCCAGAACACAAAGGTGGGGTGGCCCTGCAGCAGGGTCAGCGCATAGTCGGTGGCGCGGTTGGCCCAGCGGCTGCGGGGCCCCGTCCACATGCGCAGATGGGTGTGGTTGTGGTGGATGACGCCGATACCCAAGGTCAGAAACAGCTCGACCAGGTAGAGCCACCAGACCAGGCCATGCTGCCACTGCCAGGCGGCGATCAGCGGCAGGGCCAGCATGTAGAGCAGTGATTGCCAGTCACGCCAGTGGCGCAGCCGGGGCAGTGTGCGGGAGGCGGTGGCGGGCAGGGGCGGGCTGTCGTCGCGGGTCATGCCAACCGGGTCAAGCAGTGGGACGGCCTGGGGCCGGGCGTGGAGGGCGCGGGGGCAGCGGGTCTGCTTCGCTGCGCATCAGGCGGTCCATAAAGGCCAGTGCAAAGCCGTAGTTGCCGGCCGGCCGGGCATGGTGCAGGTGGTGGCGGCGGCTGGCGGCCAGCGGGTGGCGGGGCCCTACGCGCGGGAAAAAATCGTAATTGGCATGGCCCACGGCGTTCAGGAAGATGCTGAACACCGGCACCGAGGCCAGCGACCAGAAGGCAAAGTCATGCAGCACCATCGGCAGCAGGATCACATTGCCCAGCATCATCGCCTCGATGGGGTGGAAGCTGTAGGTCGACCAGGGCGTGACGACGACCGAGCGGTGGTGGTCGCCATGGAAGCGCTTGAACCAGCGCGTATGCAGCAGGCGGTGGTTGATCCAGAAATGCACGTCATTCCAGATCAGCAGCACCCAGATCTCGATGGCGATCTGCCAGCCGCTGGGCGCCACGGCGAAATGCGCCCAGCCCAGCTGCACAAAGCCCCAGGGCACGACCATGCCGAGGCCAAACACGAGGATGGAATAAAAAGACTGGCGCCACTCGCGCCGCAGCTGGTCGGGCTTGAGCGGCCGGGTATCGAGCACCCGGCCGATGCCGCGCTTTTGCAAAAAGCCGGTGAGCGCCGTCATGCCCAGTCCCCCGATCAGGTACAGCGCGCTGAAGAACACGAGGCCCCAGGCCATGACCTGCCAGGCGCTGAGATCGGTGAAGACTTGGGCGGCCGTCATTGCGCGCGGATGTTCTGCTCTTTGATGATGGCGCCCAGCGCCTTCACATCGGCATCAATGCGGTTCTTCAGACCTTCGGGCGAGCTGCCCACGGCCTGCCAGCCCTGCAGGGCGAGCTTTTGGCGCATCTCGGGGCTGCGCACGATCTCGCCGACGGCAGCGGCGAGCTTGTCGACATGGGCCTTGGGCATGGCCTTGGGGGCGGCCACGGCGTTCCAGATTTCCATGTCGTAGTTGGCAATGCCCAGCTCCTTGAGGCTGGGCAGGCCGGGGGCCAGCGGGCTGCGGGCGGCCGAGCTCACGCCAATGCCGCGCAGCTTGCCGGCCTGGATCTGGTTCATCGCCAGTGCGGGTGGCAGCATCGAGAGCTGCAGATCGCCGCCCTGGATGCCGTTGAACACCTGGGGGTAGCCAGGGTAGGGGATGTGCTCGGGCTTGATCTTGGCGCGGCTCTTGAGCAGCTCCATGCCCAGGTGGCCGATGGTGCCCACGCCGGGCGAGCCATAGCTCCAGCTGCTGCCCGCCTGGGTGGCGGCTTCGAAGAAGGCCTTGCCTTCGGGCGCCTTGGCCGGCGCCACCAGCACCAGCGGGGCCACGCCAATCAGGCCGACGGGCTGCAGATCGGTCAGCGGGTCGTAGCGGATCGCGGGGTTGAGCAGCCTGGCAATCGTCATATTGCCGTTGATCATCACGCTGAAGGTGTAGCCGTCGGTCGCGCGCGCCACGTACTCGGCGGCGATGTTGCCGCCGGCCCCGACCTTGTTCTCGACGATGATCGGCTGGCCCAGGGCCTTTTCCAGCGGCTCGGCCAACGCGCGGGCGGTCAGGTCAGGTGAGGATCCCGCCGGAAAGCCCACGATCAGGTGCAGGGGTTTGCTGGGCCAGTTGTCCGCAGCCAGGGCGCCGGTGCTGGCGAGGGTGGCCAAGGTGGCTGCCACCAGGCAGCGGCGGGGCAGGGAAAAATGCATAAAAGCTCCAGATTCGCATGGCTGCCCGCATGGGTGGAGGTTTATCCGTCTGTACGTCCGCCGGGCTCATACGGGCCATAAAAAAGCGCACAGGCCAGAAGGCATGTGCGCTTTGATTATCGCCAATTGCGATGCGGGTGTGTGCTGCGATAGCAGATCGTTGCAATACGGCTTAAGCGTACTCGGCCAAGGCCTTGCGCATTTTCTTCATGGCCGCAGATTCGATCTGGCGAATCCGCTCGGCGCTGACGCCATACACCGCAGCCAGGTCGTGCAAGGTCATGCCGCCCGAGCCGTCGTCGTTCACCTTGAGCCAGCGCTCTTCCACAATGTGGCGGCTGCGCTCGTCCAGGGTGGCCAGGGCTTCCTGGATACCGTCGGTGGCCAGGTAGTCGCGCTGGCGCGACTCGATCATGGCCGTTGGCTCATGCGATGCATCGGCCAGATAAGCGATCGGGCCATAGGCCTGCTCGCCGTCATCGGAGGGGCTCGGATCGAGCAGCACATCGCCGCCCGACAAGCGGGTTTCCATCTCGATCACATCTTCGCGCTTGACATTCAGGTGCGCGGCCATTGCGTCGATTTCGCTCTCGGAGAGCGTCTCGCGCTGCATCGCGCCGTCTTCCATGCCCGCTTCGGCCTTGAAGCCCTGCTTCATCGAGCGCAGGTTGAAGAACAGCTTGCGCTGGCTCTTGGTGGTGGCCACCTTGACCATGCGCCAGTTCTTCAGGATGTATTCGTGGATCTCGGCCTTGATCCAGTGCATGGCGTAGCTGACCAGGCGCACGCCCTGGTCCGGGTCAAAGCGCTTGACGGCCTTCATCAGACCGACATTGCCTTCCTGGATCAGATCGCCATGCGGCAGGCCGTAGCCCATGTACTGGCGGGCGATGGATACCACCAGGCGCAGGTGCGAGAGCACCAGACGGCCGGCGGCCTCGACATCACCGTTTTCCTTGAGTTTTTTCGCATAGCCCAGCTCTTCCTCGGGGGTGAGCATGGGGATGCGGTTGACCGCAGTGATGTACGCGTCCAGATTGCCCAGGGGGGGTACCAACGACCATGGGTTTGCAGGAGCCAATGCGGTAGAAATGGTGGCGGCTCCAGAATGAGTTGTCACGCTAGAAGTCCTTTCGTCTATGCGATACATAGTAACACCGGTAGGAGTCCCTTGATGCTGTGGGAGTTCCCATGCTGCGGTGCAGTAATCTCGGGTTTAAGTTTCAACTAAGAATGGCGGGGATTGGCGCCGATAAAGAATAGCTTGCTCCTGATTTTGATGCTATTCACATTTCTTTATCGTGGCCATAGCGGCTGGCAGGGCGCTGTCTGACACCTCTTTCCGCTTTCAGGGCAGTTGGAGTGGGAAGTCTGTGGATAAGTTCCGTGCAGGGAACTAAAAAATCTGGATATATTCTCAGTGTTTTTACGCTGTAGAGCAGCCTTTGAACTGCAGCGTGTTTGATAAAAATCATGGAGTTGAATGATGCATCCCTTGGCCATGAACCCCGGCCCCGCCGGCCACTACCTGGTGGCATGGGCGAGCACGACGGTAGACAGTGAGGCGGCGGCCCATGCGCTGGCCCAGGCGGGCGTGCAGGCCCGCTTGGCGGCCTGCGCCCAGGTCGAGAAAATCCATTCGCACTACTGGTGGGACGGTCAGTTGCAGCAGGCCGATGAATGGCGCATTACCTGGAAGACCACGCCTCCCAGCCTGCCGGCCTTGCAGCGTTTGCTGCTGCCGCTGCACCCCTATGCGCTGCCGCAGTGGCTATGGGGTGAGAGCGCGGCCAGCCCCGCCTATGCGGCCTGGGTCGCGGCGGAAGTGGGCTCTGCGCTGCAGGTGTGAAGGGCTACGGCATCTGGTCAGCCCGATCAGACGGGCAGCACAGCCACGCCCTGGGCGCCGAGCGCTGCCAAGGCCTCGGTGTTGGCGGGGTGGGCATTGGTGATCAGGGTCTGCTGGGCGGGTGGGCAGGCGACGGCGTAGCGGCTGCGCAGCCCTATCTTGCTGTAGTCGGCCAGCACCAGCATGGACGAAGACTGCTCGGCCATGGCGCTGGCCAGGCTGGCCTCATGCTCGTTGCCAAAGGTCACGCCATCCTGCGCGCTGATGCCCACCGGCGAGAGCAGGGTGACATCGGCGCGGTAGCGGCGGATCTCGTTGAGGGTGACCTCGCCATAGGTGCAGGGGATCTCAGGGTTGGTATCGCCGCCCAGCAGCACCACGCGCATGCGGTTGGCCGTGCCAGCGGGCGCCTGGGTGCCAGCGAGCTTGAGGGCGACGGTGATGGAGTTGGTGACCACGACCAGGCGGCTGATCAGGCTGAGCTCTTCGGCCAGGATGGCTGTGGTGGTGCCGGCATCGATAAACACCATCTGGCCCGGCTGCAGGCGTTTGACCGCTGCCTTGGCGATGGCGCGCTTCTCGGCCACGCGCAGCGCCTGGCGTTGCACAAAAGGGGGCTCGTCCTGCGTGACGCGGGCGACGCCGCCATGCACGCGCCGCACCAGGCCCATGGATTCGAGCGCCAGCAAATCCTGGCGTACCGTTTCGCGGGAGACCTGCATGTCCTGGATGAGTCGGTCGGTGCTGAGCCGGTCGATCGAGGCGAGCAGCGACTGGATGCGGACAAAGCGGTCTTCTTGCAGCATGGATGCGTTTCCTTCAAGGGCAGGCCGGCAGCGCGGCCTGCGCTATTTTGCAGTAACGGCCTTGACGGCCGTATGTAATAAAAAGGCCCCCTGCAAGACCCATGCCCAATGGCAGAAGGTGGTGCAAAGGGCCCGGAGGCTGCCAATCAGCGTTGACGACGCGCGAGCGCAGCGCCTGCCATCAGCAGCATCGACACCAGCAGCAGGGCCAGCGGCTGGTTGGTGGGCACGGGCGTTGCCGCTTGCGATGGCGGCACCACCACATCGGCAGGCACGGCGACCAGCACCGGGTCGACGATGGCGCCGTTGACCAGGCCGTCTTCGTCGAGCGGGCCGCCGTCGGTCACGGTGTAGCGCACCACGCCGCCGGCCATGCTGGCGCCGGCAATCTCGCTGACCTGGCGCTTGCCGTCAGCTGCGGTGTGCACCTTCATCACGCGGCTATTGGCGGGCAGGTCGGCGGGCACCTCCAGCCGGACCTGGGCGCTGAAGCCTTCATGGGCGCAGCCCGACAGCGTGAAGGACAGCAGACCGGTGGCGGCTTTCAGGCCGGCGGGCAGCAGGTCGGCAGGCACGGCGCTGACGCTGGCGTTGGACTGGTCGCAGCGGGTGGCGGCCTGGATGTTCAGGGCCATCGTGGGCAGGTTGCCGCCGGGCGTGGGCAGCTGGGTGTCGATCAGGTCTTGCACCGGTGGCTCGGGTTCAGGCGCAGGGTTGCCCAGCTCGAAGGAGCCGGTGGCGCTCCAGTCGGACCAGTTCAGGTGCGTATCGCGCACCCGCACCCGCCAGTACCAGCGCTCATCCTGGCCCAGCTGCAGCACCTGCGGAGCCTGGCCCTGGAAAGGGTCCCAGGCCGAGCCCTTGCTGCCATCGGCCTTGGCCAGCTGCGCATAGCACTGGCGGCCGCCCTGGCGCTCAGCGCCGCTGTCACCATCTTCATCCCACTTGTAGCCGCAGCTCCAGCGGTCACGCAGGCTGTTGCCGCCGGCAATGATGGCGCCGGTCAGCTTGCCGCGCGCCGTGCCCGCATCCACATTCGGGTAGACGCGCTTGGGGTTGGCCAGCAGCTGGCCCAGCGGCAAGGTCGCAATATCGGCATCCTTTTGTGTGTTGACGCGCACACCGTTCAGGTAGGTCCAGTTCTCGCTGCGGGTGTCGTTGCCCCAGACGTCGTAGACCGGTTGGCCGGCGGCAAACTGCGGGTCCTTGGAGACCTGCCATTGCGCTTCATAGAGCGCCGGGCCTGCGCCTGTGCGGTAGGCGAGCTTCAGGCTGGCAGGGTCAACCTTGCCGAGCTGGGCCTGGACCAGCTCGGGCTTGAGGGACCAGGCCTGGCTGGTGATGGCGATGCTGTCGTCGGGCGTGCTGCTGGTGGTGGACGCACCCAGGTCGTAGCGTTTCCAGGTGAGCGCCGGGGTGGCGCTGCCAAAGCTGGCTTCCAAGGTGCCATAGCCAAAGCTGAGCTTGGTGTTGGCGATGACGTCCAGGTCGCTGTCATCGCTTTGCTTGGCACCTTCCAGTGCGCCGCTGCCCGAGGCCACATTCAGCCAGAGGTGGCGGCTGTTCATCGAATTGCCGCGCTCATAGAAGTGCACATGGCCGTTCAAGTTGGCGGTGATGGCGCCGGTCGTGCGGCCATAGTCTTCCATCTGGGAGATGAAGTCGCAGGTGGCCATCACCTCGCCCTGGCGCCATTTTTCGCTCAGGCAGGGGTGGTGGTTGAGCAGCACCATATAGGGCTTCTTGTCCACGCGGGTCTGGGCCATCAGGCCGCTGAACCAGTTCAGGTGCTCCTGCATGTAGTCGGCGCGGAAGAGGCCCCGGCCGTTGTCATAGCCGGTCCAGCCACCGGTGTTGTGCATGGCCGAGGCGGGGTTGAAATCGCTGCCGACAATGCGCATGCCCAGGTAGTCCAGCTGGTACCAGTGCAGCGGGTGTTTTTCCGAGCCATTGGCGGGCATGCGGTTGAAGTACTTGCGGTAGGTCTTGGCCCAGCTTTTCTCGCTGCCGGCGCTGGCCTGCTCGCCGCCAAAGTACTCGTGGTTGCCGGGCGAGGGGATCAGCGGCACATAGGCCGTGATGGCGGCGAGCGGGCCGAAGAACTGGTCTTTCCAGTTGCTGCGTGTACCGCCCGAGCCGACCAGGTCGCCGGGCACCATGAAGCCAGCCAGGCTTTGCGCGCACTGGGCAGCAGAGCCCGCGCAGTCGTTGTTGATCACGCCCTGGGTGATGTTCTTGAGGCGGTTGGCCAGGCCATCCTGGGTGTCCGAGACCACGGCGAACTTGGCGGCAGTGACGCCATCGCCCTCGCGTGGCCAGGTCTTGAACTGAAAGGGGCCGGCCAGCTTGGGCGCTGCGCTGGTGCCGGTGACCACGGCGTACTCATAGAGCGTGTTCGATTGCAGGCCGGCGATATCGGCAAAGAAGATGCTGCTGTCGGCAAAGTCACCCACCGGGTTGATGGCGGGCGCCAAGGTGTAAGGCCCCGTGCTGCCAGCCAGGCGCCACCAGATGGTGGGGGCCGACTCACTGGTCTCCAGCATCACGGCCATGTGGTCGGGGCCGGGGTTTTGCAAGGTCGGGCCCACGGTCAGCGCCGGTGCATTGGCGGTGCTGGGCAGCTTGGCGGGGTCAAAGGGCTTGGGCGGTTCGCTGCTGGTTTGCGTCAGCACCACATCATCGAGGCCCCAGTACCAGTTGTTGTCGGTGTTCAGGTAGCTAAAGCGCAGGCTGACTTTTTTGGCGCCGGCCGGGGCACTGAAGGCCAGGCTCTCGGTCTGGTTCAGGCGCGAGGCACTGGTCTCATGCAGCAGGGTCTGCACGGAGCTGTCATCAAACACGGCCTCGACCTTGATGCTTTCCTTCTTGGTGCCACCCATCTGGAAATGGCTGAGAAAGCCCAGCGCGTAGCTGCCGCCGCCCAGCACTGCAATGCTGGGGCTTTCCATCACGGTGTTGAAGAACAGACCGCTGTTGGGCCGCAGGCCGTCGGATTCGGCCACCGCGATCTTGCCGCTGGCCTTGGTCAGCTTGGCGCGCTCCCCGCCCGAGACCTGGGCGGTCCAGTAAGCGGGCGTGACAAACCTCCAGCCCAGCCAGGGCAGTTTGGCGGCGCTGGAGCGGCCACTGGTGGCCACCGTCTCGGCGTTCTCCAGGCGCAGCGTCCAGCCGGCCGGGCCGGTGGTGCCCAGGCCGGCAGGTGCGTCTGCGCCCGCCGCATCAAAGTTCTCGCTAAAGACCACCGTTTGGGCCAGGGCCAGTCCGCTGACTGCCCAGAGCCCGGCGGCACACAGCTGCCGCAAGCTTGCTATTTTCATGAAACCTCCTGCCGTCAAGGCCGATGTGGTGAATGCATGTTTTCACCAGGAAGTGCAAAAAATAACAAAATTGCATGAAACTACAATGACGCGGGCGCAAAAAAAAGCCCTGCGCCAGAGGGCAGGGCTTGGAACTGCGACGGGGCTGCTGGGGGATCAGGCCAGCAGCGCCTGTGCAAATTCCTTGGCGCTGAAGGTCTCCAGGTCCTCGACCTTTTCGCCCACGCCGATGAAGTACACGGGGATCGGGCGCTCCTGCGCGATGGCCGCCAGCACGCCGCCCTTGGCCGTGCCGTCGAGCTTGGTGACGATGAGACCCGTCAGCTGCAGTGCATCGTCAAAGGCGCGCACCTGGTTGAGCGCGTTCTGGCCGGTGTTGCCATCGATCACCAGCAGCACCTCGTGCGGCGCGCTGGCATCGGCCTTGGTGACGACGCGCTTGATTTTCTTGAGCTCTTCCATCAGGTGCAGCTGGGTCGGCAGGCGCCCGGCAGTATCCACCAGCACGACATCCTTGCCCCGGGCCTTGCCGGCGGTCACGGCATCAAAGCTGACGGCCGCGGGGTCGCCGCCTTCCTGGCTGATGATCTCGACGGTGTTGCGGGTGGCCCAGACGCCCAGCTGCTCACGCGCCGCAGCGCGGAAGGTGTCAGCCGCCGCCAGCAGCACGCTCTGGCCGGCATCGGCCAGGTGCTTGGTCAGCTTGCCGATCGAGGTGGTCTTGCCAGCGCCATTGACACCGGCCACCATGATGACCGTGGGGCTGTGCTCGCCAATGACCAGCGGCTTCTCCAGTGGTGCGAGCAGATCGGCCAGCGCGCTGGCCAGCAGCTCTTTGACGGCAGCGGGGTCGGTGGTCTTGCTGTCCTTGACGCGCTGCTTGAGGTCATCGAGCAGATGCTGCGTGGCCTTGACGCCGGTATCGGCCATCAAGAGCGCCTCTTCGAGCTCTTCGTAGAGCTGCTCGTCGATCTTGGTGCCGGTGAAGACCGTCGCAATGCTGGAGCCGGTTTTGCGCAAACCGCTCTTCAAGCGGTTCATCCAGCTGTCGCGGCTGCCTGCGGGCTCGGGTGCTATAGTGATAGGAGCTGCCGGCGCCTGCGGGGCTTGTGTAACTGGGTTTTTCGTGACCGTTTCTGCAGCCGTGGGCGCCGGGGCTGCGGCCTTGCCACCCATGCCCAGGCCACGCAGCCAGCCCGTCTTGGCGGGCTCTGCGGCCACAGGGGGGATCGGGGTCACCGGCGCGCTGGGCACCTGGGGTGCGGGCGGCGGGACATCAGCCGCTGGAGCGGGCGCAGGCGCTGGCTCGGCGGCGGAAGGGCTGGGGGCTGCGTCGGCAGCGGGAGATTTTTTCTTGAAAAAACTGAACATTGTGCGCTACGTAGAATCAGCCTATTTTATGAAACGTTCCACCATTTTGCTGGCCTTGATGGCCTCCCTGGGCGCTGGGGCTTCTCCAGCCTGGGCTGCATCGCCTGTGCCCACCACTGCCATCGCCTCCAATTCTGCTGGTGCCCAGCAGTTCCAACTGTCCAATGGCATGGGCCTGATCGTACAGCCTGACAAGCGCGCGCCCACGGCGGTGCACATGGTCTGGGTGCGCGTGGGCTCGATGGACGAGGTCGACGGCCGCTCGGGCCTGGCCCATGCGCTCGAGCACATGATGTTCAAGGGTACGGCCACTGTGGCGCCCGGCGATTTCTCGCGCAAGGTCGCAGCGCTCGGCGGTCAGGACAATGCCTTTACCAACCGCGACTACACCGGCTACTACCAGCAGATTCCTTCGGGCAAGCTCGAAGAGGTGATGCGCCTGGAGTCGGACCGCTTTGCCAACAACCAGTGGCCCGACAGCGAGTTCAAGAAAGAGATCGAGGTCATCAAGGAAGAGCGGCGCATGCGCACCGATGACAACCCGCGCGCCAGCCTGATGGAGCAGCTCAATGCCGCGACTTGGCAGGCATCGCCCTACCACCGCCCGGTGATTGGCTGGATGGGCGACCTCGACTCCATGCACCCCGATGACGCCCGTGCCTTCCACAAGGCCTGGTATGTGCCGGAGAACGCCGTGGTGGTGGTCGCTGGCGATGTGGATGTGGACAAGGTGCGCGAGCTGGCCGAGAAATACTACGGCAGCATTCCAGCGCGCGCCTTGCCCGAGCGCAAGCCCCGGCCCGAGCCGCTGCAAAAGGGCGAGCGCCGGCTCGACTACAAGGCGCCTGCCGAGCAGGCCTATGTGGTGATGAGCTTCAAGGTGCCCGACCTGCGCAACCTGGTCGAGCCCAAGGACAGCGACAAGGATGCGATGGCGCTGTTGATGCTGGGCTCTGTGCTCAGTGGCTATGACGGCGCGCGCCTGGACCGCCAGCTGACCCAGGGCCCCGGCCGCGTGGCCGATGCCACCTTCAGCGGTGCCAGCGTGGTCAACCGGGGGCCATCGACCTTCTTGCTGGGCGGTGTGCCGTCGCAAGGCAAGACCGCCAAGGAGGTCGAGGCGGCCTTGCGTGCCGAGGTGGCGCGCGTGGCCAAGGAAGGCGTGGGCGAGGCCGAACTGGAGCGGGTGCGCACGCAGTGGCAGGCCTCTACCGTCTATGAGCGTGACTCGGTCTTTGGCCAGGCCAATGACCTGGGCTCCAACTGGGTGCTGGGCTTGCCACTCGATGCCAACGACAAGCTGCTGGCGCTGATGAAAACGGTGACGGCCGCGCAGGTGCAGTCGGTGGCTGCGCGCTATTTTGGCGATGACCAGATGACGGTGGCGACCCTGGTGCCCCAGCCGCTGACCGATGCCGACCGCGCCGCGCAAAAGCGCAGCGGTGCCGCGACCAAGGACGGGGCGGTGCACTGAGCACCACCTCGCGGCGGATGCGCTGCTTGGCGCACCCGCCAACGATTGTTTTTACCAGGGCCTGCCGCAAATGGCAGCGGGCCCTGGCTAGCAGAGATACCCATGCGAACCTCTTTTTGCAAAACACTGGTCGGCGGCGCAGCCGCCTTGCTGGCCTCCCATTCGGCCTGGGCCTTGCTGCCCATCGAGCATTGGACCCAGGACAGCGGCGCCCAGGTCTGGCTGGTCAACAGCCCCACGATCCCGATGGTGGATGTGCAGCTGAACTTTGATGCCGGCAGCCGGCGCGACCCGGCGGACCAGGCAGGCCTGGCCAGTGCGGCGGCCATGATGGCGTCCAAGGGCGTCAAGGCCCAGGGCAGTGCGCCTGCGCTCGACGAAAACGCCGTTGGCGAAGCCTGGGCCGATCTGGGTGCCAGCTTTGGTGCTGGTGCCAGCAGCGATGCGCTGACCTTCTCGTTGCGCTCGCTGACCGATAGCAGCCTGCTGGGCCGCGCCGCTGACCTGGCGGCGCGCCAGATGGCCCAGCCCAGCTATGACGATGCCGTCTGGCAACGCGAGCGCGAGCGCTGGAATGCCGCGATCAAGGAGGGCAATACGCGCCCAGCGGTGGTGGCGGGCCGCGCCTTCAACCAGGCCGTGTTTGGCAGCCACCCTTACGGGCAGCGTGCCACGGAAGAAACCCTGGCCCGGATCAGCCCGGCGCTGATGCAGCAGTACCTGGCGCGCTCGGTCGATGCCTGCCGCGCCAAGGTGACGCTGGTGGGCGCGCTGGACAAGGCCCAGGCCGATGCACTGGTCAAGCGCCTGCTGGCCCAGGTGCCGGCCACGCCCAAGGCGCAGTGCGCGGCGCCCTCCGAAGTGCCGGCCGTGCAGCCGCTGGCCAAGGCCGATGACATCCAGATCGCGTTTGACTCGGCCCAGGCCCAGGTGCTGCTGGGCCAGCCCGGCATCCGCCGCGCCGATCCGGATTTTCTGGCCGTGCTGGTGGGCAACCATATTCTGGGCGGCGGCGGATTCGCGTCGCGCCTGATGGAAGAGGTGCGTGAAAAGCGCGGCCTGGTGTATGGCGTGTACTCGTCGTTCAACCCGGGGCTGGATGCGGGCGCGTTCCAGATCGGTTTGCAGACCCGGCCTGACCAGGCCGCCGAGGCGCTCAAGGTGACGCGCGAGGTGTTGAGCGATTTCATCGCCAAGGGCCCCACCGCCGAGGAGCTGCGCGATGCCAAGGACAACCTGATTGGCGGCTTTGCGCTGCGCGTGGACAGCAACGCCAAACTCTTGGGCAATGTGACCAATATCGCCTGGAATGGCCTGCCGCTGGACTACCTGGACCACTGGACGGACCGGGTCGAAGCCCTCAGCGCCGACGATGTGCGCAAGGCCATGGCGCGCATGGTGCAGCCCGACAAGCAAGTGACCGTGGTCTTGGGAGCAAAACCATAATGGGACGCAGTGCCATCAAAAGCGAGGGCGCGTTGCGCGCCCTGGTGCAAAAAGCAGCCGCTGCGGCCGAGGCCGTGCCTGACGCGGCGCCCGCCCGCAAGCGCGGCAATACCGGCAACACCGGCAATGCCGCCCGCGTGGCAGCGTCCGCTGCCGGCGAGATCCGCATCATTGGCGGCCAATGGCGCCGCACCAAGCTGGCGGTGCTGACCCGCCCCGATCTGCGGCCCACGCCCGACCGCGTGCGCGAGACCTTGTTCAACTGGCTGGGCCAGGACCTGGCCGGCTGGCGCTGCCTGGATGCCTTTGCCGGCACCGGCGCGCTGGGGCTGGAGGCCGCATCGCGCAACGCGACCCAGGTGCGCATGGTCGAGTCCGATGTGCAGCTGGCTGCGCAGATCAAGCAGCTGGCGCAGAAGCTGGGTGCCACGCAGGTGGAGGTGAGCCGGGGCGATGCGCTGGCTGCGCTGCAGGCCTACACCGCGCACTGGGACCTGATCTTTCTGGACCCGCCGTTCTCCGGCCAGCTGTTTGTGCCAGCGCTCAAGGCGGCGCAGGCGGCGGTGACGGCGCAAGGCTTTATCTACCTCGAAGCGCCCGAAGCCTGGAGCGACGAGGCCCTGGCCGAGCTGGGCCTGGTGCGCCACCGCTACCTGAAGGCGGGCGCCGTGCATGCGCACTTGCTCAATAGGGCTGAGGCCGCAGCCGACTGAACGGGAATGCCTGCCCGCTGGCGGGGTGGTGGCAGAAATGGTTTATGCTGCGCTGCAATGCGCCAGGAGACTGGCACAACGATGATGCTTTGCAGGAGACAGACATGACACTGGCCATCTACCCAGGCACCTTTGATCCCATGACCCTGGGCCACGAAGACGTGGTGCGCAGGGCTTACCAGTTGTTTGGCAATGTGATTGTGGCCGTGGCCGAAGGCCACCACAAGAAGACCATGTTCTCGCTCAAGGAGCGCATGGACATGGCGCGCGAAGCGGTCAAGCACTACCCCAGCGTGCGGGTCGAGAGCTATTCGGGCCTGCTGCGTGATTTTGTTGTCGCGCAAGGCGGCAATGCGATTGTGCGTGGCCTGCGCGCGGTCACCGACTTTGACTACGAGTTCCAGCTCGCTGGCATGAACCGCTCGCTGATGCCCGATGTGGAAGCGGTGTTCCTGACGCCCAGCACCCGCTACCAGTTCATCAGCAGCACCTTTGTGCGCGAGATCGCGATGCTCAGCGGCGAGGTCGACAAGTTTGTCTCGCCCTATGTCGCGCAGGAGCTGCAGCGCAAGGTGGCGCAGCGCCGGGCCGAAGAGGCCTGATGTCGGCGCGCAGCCGCTCAGTGCTGGTGCATCACCGGTGGGCGGCCACTCTCGAGCGGGTGGGGCCGCCGCACAATGTCGTGTACATAGCGCAGCTTTTGCAGCGCCCCGGCCGATAGCGCAAATGGGTAGGCATCCTGCTGGCCCAAGCTGCGGTTGAGGCTGTTGAGCAGCAAGGTCACCGGCACCCACTGCGCGACCATGTCTTCAAAGCGCGGAGGCGGCCGGACAAAGGGGTCGCTGATGGTGACCGAGGGGCGGCCTTCGGCCATCGTCAGATCGGTTTGGTAGCTGGCTGCAGTTTCCAGCATGTCGACCATATGCAGATAGTGGGCCCAGGATTCGGCCCAGTCTTCCCAGGGGTGCGCGCTCGCATAGGCGCTGACGAATTGCGCACTCCACTGCGAGTAACCCGGCGGGTTGGCATAGTAGTCCTGCAGCGCCTGCGCATAGCTTTGGCGCTCATCGCCAAAGAGCTGGCGAAAGCTGTCGAGCTCGCCGCCATCGCGCACCAGCTTGTCCCAGAAGAAATGGCCCGACTCATGGCGCAGATGGCCCAGCAAGGTGCGGTAGGGCTCGTGCAGGGCCACACGGCGGCGCACGCGCTCGTCATCGTCGGCCTCTGCGATGTTGATGGTGATGAGCCCATCGGCATGGCCGGTGATCACCGGCTGGTCGGGCACATCGGCGAGGAACTGGTAGTGGGGCGTCCAGCTCGGCTGATCGGGGTGCAGCCCCAGGCGCGCCAACGTAACGTAGAGGCGCCGCTTGGCGCTCTCCAGCTTTTGCCAGCGCAAGGTGTTGCCCGCGACCGAGAGATCGGGCAGCACCAGTGTCTGGCGGCAAGAGCTGCAAAGGTGGTTGGACTCGCCGGCCGGAATCGCAAAATTGCAGGCCTGGTACTGGTCGCGGTTGGCGCACATGCGGTAGCGCTGGCTGCTGTAGGTCGCCTTGGAGGGAATGCGTTGCCACAAGGGGGCTGGCTCCCCCGCCGCAGGTGCTGTACCGTCCGCCTTCACTGCTGCCATGGCCCCGACGTCGTCGCAGTCGGGCAGGTAGGCGAGCGTGGCGCCGCAATTGACGCAGTGCACGCTCTCAAAAAAAACCAGGTGACCGCATTGGTCGCAGTGGAAAAGACGCATCAATCAAGCTTAACGCATCGCTGGGCAATTGACCATGGCTCCCAGGTCGGACGAGGGCTGCTTTCAGGGACGAAAAAAAACCAGCTGGCATGCACCAGCTGGTTTTTGGTGAGCCAGGCTCGCGCAGCTTATTGCTTGACGATCAGGCTGTTGCGCACTTCGGTCACGCCCTTGACGCCGCGAGCGATCTGACCGGCACGGTCCTTTTCCATTTGCGACTTGGCAAAACCGGACAGCTGAACAATGCCGCCGTCCATGGTCTTGACATTGATGGAGCTGGCCGAGGTGTCCTTGTCTTCAGCCAGCTTGGCCTTGACAGCGGTGGTCACAGCGGAGCCATCGATGTATTCACCCACGGTTTCTTGCTTGCGAGCCACGGAGCAGCCAGTGGCCATCACCAGGGTTGCACCAGCAAAAGCAGCGATAGCGATAGTACGGGAGAGTTTCATTTTTGTTTCCTCGCAAAGTGTTGTTAGGGTGCTTGAAAATCGATCGGCATCTGCACCGCACTTATCCGTTGTATGCCGATAGATGCTTGAAAATCAGTCGCGACGGCGGGTTGCCATGATGACCAGGGTTGCCAAGGCGGCACCTGCTGCCATAGCGATGGCCATCGACTTGCCCGGTTGGTCGGAGACGTACTCGTTGGCACGCTCCTGGGCACGGTAGAACTGCTCACGGGCACGGTGCGAAGAGTCAGCCGCCAGGCCAATGCCACGCTCAGCCCAGTCCTGTGCACGGGAGGCAATGTGATCGATGGAATGGTTCTTTTCATGGCCGTATTCATCGATGGCACGCTCGGCCTTGTTGGCCGCGGACTTCACGGCACGGCGCGTGTGGCCCACCGCCTTTTCAGCGCCATCGAGCACGTCGTTGGCGGTGTCTTCCACTTTGTCCACAGCGTCCTTGGCAATTTTTTCGGTATCCATGAAATAGCCTCTTTCTATGATGTTCAATGAAGATCTTGCAGTGTACGTTGACCTGCGCGTACCAGATAAATGTATCGTGTGGTGAGCACAGGTTCAAGGGTTGTCAAAGTGCTACTTCTTCAACAATCCCATCAGGAACGATGCGACAGCCAGCACGATAAAAATCACAAACAGGATCTTGGCAATGCCGACCGCACTGGCCGCGATACCACCGAAGCCGAAGACGGCCGCAATCAGTGCAATGACCAGGAAGACAACAGCGTAATGCAGCATATTTTTCTCCTCATGTTGTTTGCTGTGCAAGAAGGTGCGAGCAATGACTGCATTCTGGCCGCTGCCCGCATGCAGCCTTGCCAGTAGGTGCGAAGAACAGGTGTAGGACAGCTCCCGCGATGCGCTGATGCGCAGGGGCTGAGGCGCTGTTTGACAGGCGCGCAGCAAGCGCAGCGCGCGAAGTTTTGCGCGCTGCCTGGGGTGCTGCTGTGCGGGAGGGGAGGGGTGGGCAGAGAGGCTGCAGAGCGCAGCCTGCGCCCCCTTAGTTCTGCGGCAGATTGGCCGAGATGGTGGTGCCTTGCTGCGGGGCAGAGGCGATGTGCAGCCGCCCGCCGCTCGCCTCAATGCGGTGGCGCATGCCGGCCAGGCCGTGCGAGTTCGGATGGGCCTGGCTGGGGTTGAAGCCGACGCCGTCATCGCGCACCTGCACGAACACATGCTTGGGGTGGCTTTGCAGGCTGATGAGCACATTGCGCGCCTGCGCGTACTTGCCGATATTGGTGAGCGACTCCTGGATCAGGCGGTAGATGCTCAGCTGCATCGCCTCGGGCACATTGATCTGCTCCAGACTCAGCTCGACGGCCACATTGCTGCTTTCGGAAAACTCCTTGGCCAGGATCTCCAGCGAGGCCGTCAGGCCCAGGTTGGACAGCGACGAGGGGCGCAGGTTTTCGATGATGCGGCGCTTGAGCGCGATGCCGCTGTTGAGCGTCTCGATCAGGTGCTTGATGCGCTCTTGCACATCGGGCGCTGCCATGTCGATCTTGGATTTGAGGCGCGCCACATCGAGCTTGGCCGTGGTCAGCAAGGCGCCCAGCTCGTCGTGCAATTCGCGCGCCAGGTGGGCGCGTTCGTCTTCGCGCACCTGCTGCAAGTGGGTGGCCAGCTCGCCCAAGGTGGCGGTGCGCTGGCGCACCTGCTTTTCGAGCTGGTCGCGCTCGTCTTCCAGCATGCGCTGCTCGCGCAGCATGAGGCCAGTGAGGCGGTTGGACTGGCGCAGGTAGAGATAGAACGCGAGCAGGCCCACGATGCTGACGATGGCAATGCCCAGGCGCGCGAGGGTCAGGGACTTGAGAATCTCGGCCTCGTTGTGCATGCGCCGCTCGTTGCTGTGGATCACCAGCTCGTTGCTGAGCCTGCGCATGTTCTCCATCGTGGCCTTGGCTTCCGGGCTTTTGACGAGGAAACGCCAGGCCTCATCGAGGCCCTGGCGGCGCAGTGCAATGCTGGTGTCCATCTGGCTCAGGCGCTTGGCCACTTCACGGCCGAGCATCGACGAGGTCTGCAGGTCTTCGGGGAAGACGCTGTAGATGGCACGCAGCTCATCGACGGCGTTGTTGACGTTGGTGCAGGCCTGCTGGTAGGCCGACAGATTGCTGTCCTCGCCGCTCAGCAGATAGCCGCGCGCATGGGTTTCCGCATCCACGACCTGCTGCATCAGCTTGTCCAAGGTGGTGCGGGTCTGGTAGGTGACCGTTAGGTTCTGCAGCGAATCGTGCGAGCGGTAGTAACCAGCTTCGTTGATGCCGATCAGCACGGCAGCGGCCAAAAAGGCGGCTGGCAAACTGATGGCCCATTTGCGCAAGCGAGACCAACGCATGGAGCTTCCTTTTTTGATGGTATTTGGTTTATGCGAGTGATAATAGAGCAAACTTCGGGCAGCGCCTGCATTGGGCCGGTGCTGCAGTTTGCGCTGCATGAGGGGATATATGATTAAAGTTGGTATCGTCGATGACCACGCGATTGTGCGCTCGGGCCTCAAGCAATTTCTGGCCGAGCATGTCGACCTGCGCGTCGTGGGGGAGGCGGCCAACGGCCGTGAAGCCATTGACCTGGTGCGCAAGGAAGAGATCGACGTGCTGATCATGGACCTGTCCATGCCCGGCCAAAGCGGCATCGATGCGCTGGCCATGCTGCGTGCCAAGGCGCCCGATATGGGCATTCTGATCCTGAGCGGCTACCCCGAGGCCCACTACGCGATCAACCTGATCCGCCAGGGCGCCAGCGGCTACCTGAACAAGGAATGCGACCCGTCCGAGATTGTCGAGGCGCTGCGCACCATCTCGCTGGGCAAGCGCTACCTGACGCCGGCCGTGGCCGATCTGCTGGCCCAGCAGCTGCACCGCAAGGAAGACGCTCCGCCGCACGAGCAGCTCTCGGAGCGCGAATTTCAGGTGTTCCTGAAGCTGGCCAAGGGCGAGACGGCCGGCAATATCGCTGACCAGCTGTCGCTGAGCGTCAAGACCGTGAGCACCTACCGCACGCGTTTGATGGAGAAGATGGGCCTGGCATCGAACAGCGACCTGACCTACTACGCGCTGAAAAATGGTTTGATCGACTGAGCGCGCGAACCTCTGCAAAACCAGCGGCCTACCCGGGCCGCTTTTTTGTGGTTGCCTGCGGGGCAACATGGGGGCGCTCACTGCAGCTGTGATGTGCGCTCCACGCAGTAGTCGATCAGCGCGTCGATGTCTTCTGACTTGTCGAACACCCGGTTGGCGCCCAGCTGGGCGCAGCGCTCGCGCATGCTGGGCGTGGCGTAGTTGCTGAGAATGACCAGATGCTGGTGCGGCGCGCGTTCCTGGAGCTTTTCCAGCACGCCCAGGCCGCTGCCTTCGAGCAGGAAGATGTCGACCACCGCCAGATCCCAGTCCGTCGAAGGATTGCTGAGCCAGCTGGTAGCGTCAGATTCGGTGCTGGCATGCCCCACGGTTTCCACCTGGGCCAGGTCTTCCAACGTGGCTATCAGGTTGTCGCGGATGGTCTTGTTGTCTTCAACCAGATAAGTTTTCAAACGGCGATGCATATACGGCTACACGGGTGTGTCTTACCGTAACAATGATAGCAACAAGCCATGCGCACGCCATCGGTCTGAAAGGATGGCGTAAGTAGGACAAGACCTCGTAGGCGTATTTTTTATCTATTATTCTATATAAAAAACAAATAACAATGCGCTAAATCAAGAGTGTTGCTGGCCGGTCGTGCTCCATTCCATGTCCGTGAGCTTGAGCATCATCAGCCAGCCGTCGAGGCTGCGGCCAATGCCGGCAATGAGCTTGAGCGCCTCTGTATCAAGCGTGTTGCTGGCCGCAGACGGGGCACTGGGGGTTGCGGCTGATCCGCATCGTGCTCCATTCCATGTCCTTGAGCTCGAGCATCATCAGTCGGCCGTCGAGGCTGCGGCCAATGCCGGCAATGAGCTTGAGCGCCTCTGCAGCCTGCATGGTACCGATGATGCCCACCAAGGGGGCAAATACCCCCATGGTCGAGCAGCTCGCTTCCTCGAACTGTTCCTCGGGTGAGAACAGGCAGGCATAGCAGGCAGCGCCTTCACGGCGCCGGTCAAACACGCTGATCTGGCCATCAAAGCGGATGGCCGCGCCGCTCACCAAGGGCTTGGCCAGCGCCACGCAGGCGGCATTGATGGCCTGGCGCGTGCGGTAGTTGTCGGTGCAGTCCAGCACCACCGTGGCATCGGCCACCAGCGCCTGCAGCCGCTTGGCATCGACGCGTTCCTGCACGGTATGAACCTGTACATGCGGATTGATCGCCTGCAGGCTGGCCGCACAGGAGCTGACCTTGGCCTGGCCCACGCGCTCGGTCGTATGGGCAATCTGGCGCTGCAGATTGGTCAGGTCCACCGTATCGTCATCGACCAGGGTGATGTGGCCCACGCCGGCCGAGGCCAGGTACATCGCAGCCGGGCTGCCCAGGCCGCCTGCGCCAATCACCACCGCATGGGCGGCGAGGATGGCCTCCTGGCCTTCGATGCCGATCTCGTCCAGAAAGATATGGCGGGAGTAGCGCAATAGTTGCTCGTCGTTCATGGGCCTATTGTCGGAAAAAAACAAAGGCCGCAGCAGGAACTCTGCTTGCGGCCTTGTGACGCAGCCTCGAAAAGGCTGGATGCTGGGGCTTTACTTCTTGGGCTCTGTCGCGGGCGGCAGCTTGGTGTCGTCCGTGGTCGACTCTGCGGGCTTGTCGCTGGCGCTGGTCTTTTCCTCGTCCTTTTTCTCGGCAGGGCGCTCGGTCTTGGTCTGGCTGACCTGCACGGGCTCGCCCTTGAGCTGGTGCAAGGCCTGCTGCAGCTGGAAGTCCTTGTCCGAGCCGAACTCGGGCGGACGGCGCTCGGAGGCGGGCTTCTTGCTCTCTTCGTCCAGGCGCTTGAGCGCCGCTTCACGGGCCTTCTCGCGGGCTTCGTCCTTGACTTCGGGGCCTTGACCGCTGGAGAGGTGCTTTTCCAGATCCGCTTCGCGGGTGCGCAGCGCAGCGAACAGATCGCCTTCGGCCGACTCGTCGACCATGATGTCGGGCACGATGCCCTTGGCCTGGATCGACTTGCCGCTTGGCGTGTAGTAGCGCGCCGTGGTCAGCTTGATACCGGTGTCCGGGCCCAGGGGGCGCACGGTCTGCACCGAGCCCTTGCCAAAGGTCTGGGCGCCCATGATGGTGGCGCGCTTGTGGTCCTGCAGTGCGCCCGAGACGATCTCGGAGGCCGATGCCGAGCCTTCGTTGACCAGCACCACCAGCGGAATGTTCTTGATGGCAGCGGGCAGCGACTTGATCGGATCGCTGCCGCGGCGCGCGTAGAACTCGGGCGAGGCGCGGAAGATCGCCTTGCTCTCGGCCAGTTGGCCGTCGGTGGTCACCACGGTCACATTCGGCTGCAGGAACGCGGCCGAGATGGCGACGGCCGCATCCAGGAGGCCACCGGGGTCATTGCGCAGATCCAGCACCAGGCCCTTCAGGTTCGGGTCCTGCTTGTACAGGTCATCGACCTTGCGCACAAAGTCGTCGACGGTGCGTTCCTGGAACTGCGAGACGCGCACCCAGCCGTAGCCCGGCTCGACCATCTTGGCCTTGACGGACTGGGTCTTGATCTCGGTACGGGTGATCGTGACGGGGAAGCTGCGGCTCTCGTCCTTGCGCAGAATCGTCAGCACCACCTTGGTGTTGGGCTCGCCGCGCATGCGCTTGACGGCATCGTTGAGCGACAGGCCCTTGACCGCCGTGTCATCGATCTTGGTGATCAGGTCATTGGTCTTGAGGCCGGCCAGGTCAGCGGGTGAGCCTTCGATGGGCGAGACGATGCGGATCAGGCCGTCTTCCTGGGTGATCTCGATGCCGACACCGACGAACTTGCCGCTGGTGCCTTCCTGAAACTCGCGGAAGGACTTCTTGTCGAAGTACTGCGAGTGGGGATCGAGCCCGGAGACCATGCCGGAGATGGCATCGGTGATCAGCTTTTTGTCATCGGCCGGCTCGACATAGTCGGTCTTGATCAGGCCGAACACGGCCGACAGCTGTTGGATTTCTTCCAGCGGCATGGGGGACATCACGCCCCTTGCGACCGTCTGCAAAGACACAGTGGTGAGCGCGCCGGCGACCACGCCCAGTGAAACCCAACCGGCAATCTTCAATTTTTGGCCCATATGCTCACAACTTTCTATAGCGTGCCAATATACACCCAAGCGCCTGCACTGGTGCAGCGCAGCAGCCGTTTTCGGGTGCTAAGACAAGTATTTACTTTCGGTAGCTGCCCACTGGCGCTGGCATGCGGCGGCGGCTGACAGCGATCGTTTCGGTCTGCCTTCCGGTCCGGGCAGGCACCAGCTCTGGCCGAATGGCGCTGGCTTTTGCCAGGCTGGCGAGGCGCCCCCTGCCTTGTCTATAGCCCGGGACTGCCTGGCTCGGACTCCGGGCGCAGGCAGTAGTTCCCGTTAGGGCTTGCAGGGCCGCCCGTGGGTGGCGGGCAGCCCGTGGTTTTAGGCCTTGCCTTGCGAGGCAACGGCCGCAGCGGCCTTGGCAGCGGCTTCGGCGTCACCCAGGTAGTAGTGGCGCAGTGGCTTCAGGTTGGCGTCCAGCTCATAGACCAGCGGGATGCCGTTGGGGATGTTCAGGTTCACGATGTCGCTGTCGGAGACGCCATCGAGGTACTTGATCAGCGCGCGGATGGAGTTGCCGTGGGCGGCAATCACCACACGCTCGCCGCGCTGGATGGCGGGGGCGATCGCTTCGTTCCAGAAGGGCACAACGCGCTCGACGGTGTCCTTGAGGCATTCGGTCAGCGGCACCTGGTCGGCAGCGCCGGCGTAGCGGCGGTCGGTCTTCTCGCAGCGTGGGTCGCCGGATTCCAGCGCCGGTGGCGGCGTGTCATAGCTGCGGCGCCAGACCAGCACCTGCTCATCGCCAAACTTCTTGGCGGTTTCGGCCTTGTTCAGGCCTTGCAGCGCGCCATAGTGGCGCTCGTTGAGCTGCCAGCACTTTTGCACCGGCAACCAGGTGCGGTCCATCTCGTCCAAGGTGTGCCACAGGGTGCGGATGGCGCGCTTGAGCACGCTGGTATAGGCCACATCGAAGTCATAGCCCTCGGCTTTGAGCAATTGGCCCGCCTGCTTGGCTTGCGCCACGCCGGTGTCGGTCAGGTCCACATCGGTCCAGCCGGTGAAGCGATTTTCCAGGTTCCAGGTCGATTCACCATGGCGAATCAGGACAAGCTTGTACATGCAATCCTCGTGCGATAGTCAAAAATCGGTGCGTGTCGCTGGCGGGAGGCGCTTGGGGCCCGGGGCAGCCCGCCGCATTCACAATGGCGCCGATTGTAGAGGCAGGCTTAAATCCCAGGGCGCTTGCAGAGCTTGCCAAGCGGCGCCTGGTGTGCGTTGGGGGGCTGCTAAAGGCTTTTGCCGCGCAGCGGCATGGTGGCCCTTTTAGAATGTGCGGCTGTTTGAGCATTTTTTGACAAGGGACTTGTGTGAACTTTCTGATCGACAACTGGTATCTGATCGTGCTGGTACTGGGCTCGGGCGCGATGCTGATGATGCCCGCCATGAAGAACATGGGCGGCGGCACGCTCAGCCCCGCCAACGCCGTGGCGCTGATCAACCGCGAAAAAGCCGTGGTGGTGGATGTGTCGGACGCGCAGGAATTCAGCGCCGGCCATATCGCCAATGCCAAGAATGTGCCGCTGGACCAGCTCGAAGCGCAGCTGCCCTCCGTCGTCAAGAACAAGGCCTTGCCGCTGATCCTTGTGTGCGCACAGGGCCAGCGCTCGCAGCGTGCCGTGGCCGTGGCCAAGAAGCTGGGCTACACCAATGTGCAGGCCCTGGCCGGTGGCATGAAGGGCTGGCGCGCTGCCAGCATGCCGCTCAAGAAGGCTTGATTTTTGGGGTTTACGGCCCCAGATACTGGCTTTAGACACCCACTACAGAGCGGCGGCCTCGTGCAGGCCGCCGCCGCAGGACACTCCGATGCAAGCTGTAAAGATGTATACCACCGCCGTCTGCCCCTACTGCATTCGCGCCAAGCAAGTGCTCAAAGCCAAAGGCGTGGAGCAGATTGAAGAAATCCGCATCGACACCGATCCGGCCCAGCGCGCGGTGATGATGGAGACCACCGGCCGCCGCACCGTGCCGCAGATCTTCATTGGTGCGACCCATGTCGGCGGCTGCGATGACCTGATTGCGCTGGACCAGCGCGGTGAGCTGACCCCCTTGCTCCAAGCCTGAGCCGCGCGCTTTCCCCTGAAGGCCAGCGGGCGCCCGGGCTTTTCCTTGCTGACACTTTGCCATTGCATAATGGCAGGCTGCATGCGAGGGGCGCGCACACCGGGCGGCATCGCAGCTGCACTCCATTCCTTTTTCTAGCGAAAGACAGACAACCATGGCGGATCAAGAAAATCCCGTGTTCCAAATTCAACGCGTGTACCTGAAGGACGCATCGCTGGAGCAGCCCAACTCGCCAGCCATCTTGCTGGAGCAAACCCAGCCGAGCGTGGACATCCAGCTGGGCGTGGAAGCCACCCCGGTGGCCGATGGCATTTTCGAAGTGGCGGTGACCGCCACCGTGCAGACCAAGATCGAAGACAAGACCGTGTTCCTGGTGGAAGCCAAGCAAGCCGGTATTTTCGAGATCCGTGGCATCCCTGACGACCAGATGGGTGCCGTGATCGGCGTGGCTTGCCCACAGATCGTCTATCCTTACCTGCGCGGCAACGTGGCCGACATCGTGACCCGCGCCGGCTTCCCGCCTGTGCACCTGGCGGAAATCAACTTCCAAGCCATGTACGAACAGCAACAAGCCCAGGCCAATGGCGCTGGCGCAGGTACCGCACTGGCCCAGTAATCGCTTGCTGCCAACGCAAGGGCCTTGCAGTCTCGGTTGCAAGGCCTTTGTTGTATCTGCTGGGCAAGCAGCTGCAGGCAGCGCCGCCGTTTGAGTTGATGTGAGAAGGGATTGTGGCTATGAAGATCTTGGTGATTGGCGCCGGTGCCTGGGGAACGGCTTTGGCCATGCATGCGGCCGCACGCCACCGCGTGCAGCTGTGGGCGCGCGATGCCCAGCAGGCGGGCCAGCTGCAACCCAGCCGTGAGAACCAGCGCTATTTGCCAGGCATCCGCTTACCCGATGCCTTGGAGGTGACGAGCGGCGATCTGCAGCCCCTGGTGGCCCAGTCTGAGTTGATCGTGCTGGGCACGCCAATGGCAGCGCTGCGCAGTGGCCTCACCATGCTGCGCGACTGCCAGGTGCCGGTGGCCTGGCTCAGCAAGGGTTTTGAAGCCGTGCCGGCCGATGCCGCTGCCGGCAGCCATGGGCTGCTGGGCAACGAGGTCTGCGCCCAGGTGGCGCCGGCGCTGCATGCCGGCGTGCTGAGCGGCCCGAGCTTTGCGCAGGAAGTGGCCCAGCACCAGCCCACCGCCTTGGTGGCCGCCAGCCGCCATGGCGATGTGCGCGATGCGCTGGTGGCGGCCTTCCATGGCGACAACCTGCGCGTCTATGCCAATGAGGACATCAGCGGGGTGGAGGTGGGTGGCGCCGTCAAGAACGTGCTGGCCATTGCCACGGGCCTCTGCGATGGCCTGCACCTGGGGCTGAATGCCCGCGCGGCGCTGGTAACACGCGGCCTGGCCGAGATGACGCGCCTGGGCGTGGCGCTGGGCGCGCAGACCGATACCTTCATGGGGCTGTCGGGCCTGGGCGATCTGGTGCTGACGGCGACCGGCGACCTGTCGCGCAACCGCAAGATCGGCCTCTTGCTGGCGCAGGGCCAGAGCCTGGAGCAGGCGGTGCAGTCACTCGGCCATGTGGCCGAAGGCGTCTACAGCGCCCGCACGGTGCTGCAGCGCGCCCAGAAGCTGGGCGTGGAGATGCCGATCACGGCCGCCGTCGTGGCGTTGCTCGACGGCAGCCTGTCCGCCCCCGATGTGGTGCAGGCGCTGATGGGACGCGAGCCCCGCGCTGAATAATCAGGACTTGGCCAGCAAGCCGATCAAGGCCGGCAGCATGGCATCGCCATGCCGGGCCTGGACCTGGTCCTGCAAGGTGGTCGCAGCCGCATCGGCAATCAGGCTGGGCGCCTGCGCATCATGGGCCATCGTGGCGTAGTAGCTCAAATCCTTGGCGGCGTTGGAGATCGAGAACGCGATGCCCGAGGGGTCATCGGCCAGGATATAGGACTGCAGACGGTCCAGCGCCACACCTGCGCCGCCGCCAGCCGCCAGCACGCTGTGGAAGGCCTGCATGTCCATGCCCTGCTTGCGCGCGCAGGCCGTGGCCTCGGCCAGCAGGCTCATCTGGCCCACGGAGACAAAGTTGTGCAGCAGCTTCATGCGGTGGCCGTCGCCCAGCGCGCCCACATGGGTGACCTGGCTGGTGAAGGTGGCCAGCACCGGTTGCACCTGGGCCAGCACGGCCGCATCACCACCGACCAGCAAATTGAGCTGGCCGTCATGCGCCTGCTTGGAGGTCTTGGTCATCGGCGCATCGATGAACTTGCCGCCCGCAGCCTGCACGGCCTGGGCCATGCGCACGGTCGATGCGGGCACGGCTGTCGAGCAATCGATCACCACGGTGCCGGGGCGCAGCGCCGACAGCAGGCCTTGCTCGCCGGTCAGCACCGCTTCGACCTGGGGCGAGCCGGTCACGCACAAGATCACCACATCGCAGTGGCTGGCCAGCTCGGCCGGGCTTTGGCAGGTGCGTGTGCCCAGGCTCAGCAGCTCGGTCAATGGCTGGTTGCCGGGGTGCTCCAGCACATAGAGTTGAAAGCCTTTGGCGGCGACATTGCGGGCGATGCCGTGGCCCATCAGGCCGACCCCGATCAGGCCGACGACCGGCTGGGCTGTTTGCGATGACATGGAAATCTCCTGGCGATATGCACAAATAAGCAAGGGTTCCCAGCGTACCGCAAGCCCTTTGCGCCAGGCATGCCAGCGGGGCGGCCACAGTCAACTTGGTGACCAGCGGGCCCCCGCTGGATCAGGTTCAGCGCGCGCGCAGCTCGGCCAGTACTTCCAGCGCGCGGTCGGTGCGCACATCGTGCTCGGCGGCCAGGCGCTTGGCGACCTGGTCGACCTCTTCACCCACGGCCCCTGCCACCAGCGCGATGTTGCGGGCATGCAAGGCCATGTGGCCGCGCTGAATGCCCTCGGTCGCCAGCGCCCGCAGCGCGCCCAGATTTTGCGCCAGGCCGACGGCCGCGGCAATCTCGCCCAGCTCCTGGGCCGATTTCACGTCCATGATCTTCAGCGCCAGGCGCGCCAGTGGATGCGTCTTGGTCGCGCCGCCCACCAGGCCCACGGGCATCGGCAGCTCGATGGTGCCGACCAGCGCGCCGCTGCCGTCTTTCTCCCAGGTGGTGAGCGAGGTGTAGCGCCCGTTGCGGCTGGCATAGGCATGGGCGCCGGCCTCTACCGCGCGCCAGTCGTTGCCGGTGGCGACGATGACCGGGTCGATGCCGTTCATGATGCCCTTGTTGTGGGTGGCCGCGCGGTAGGGGTCGATGGCGGCAAAGGTGTAGGCGTCGAGCACGCCTTCGATGATTTCTTCGCCGCTGCGCTCGGCTGTTGCCAGCGTCTTGGGCGTCAGGCGCACGCGGGCGCGGGCCAGGCGCAGATCGGCCAGGTTGGACAGAATGCGCAGCCGCACCGCGCCGCCGGTGATCTGCTCGACCAGCGGCGAGACCGATTCGGCCATGGTGTTGACGGTGTTGGCGCCCATCGCATCGCGCACATCGACGATCAGGTGCATGACCACCATGGGGCCCCGGGTCGAGTCGGGGAAGACATGCACCTCGATGTCCTTGCAGCCGCCGCCCAGGCCAATCAGCACCTTGTCGCGGCTGTTGGCCAGCGCCAGGATCTGTTCGCGCGCCTGGTACAGCGCCAACCGCACGCCATAGGGGTCCTGGATGCCGACAATCTGCACCTGGGCACGCATCAGCGGCTGGGTGCTGGAGGTCTGAAAACCCCCGTCCTCGCGTGCCAGCTTGGCCATGTACGAGGCCGCCGCGATGATCGAGGGCTCCTCGACCGCCAACGGCACCAGCACATCGCGGCCATTGACCTGGAAGTTGCCGGCCACGCCCATCGGCAGCTCAAAGGTGCCGATCACGTTTTCGATCATGCCGTCAGCCACATGCGTGGGCAGGGCCCCTGGCTGGGTCAGCAGCGCGCGGTCTTCGTCGCTCAGCTGGCAGGCCTTGGCGATGACATCCCAGCGCTGGGCGGGGCTGAGGGCGCGGAACTGCGGCAGACGGGAATCGGTGGCCATTGGTGTCTCCTGGTGATTTTTTGAGGAATGCGAAACGCAGGGCCACCAATCTACCTAAACTGTACCCTTCTAGACAGGTACAGTTTGCCGGGACAGTGCTGCTGCATTGCAGCATCGGGGCCTGGCTTTCCCCAAGGAACATCCATGCCACCCGCCTCTGGCCGCAAGGCCTCGATTGCAGAAAACCTGGCCGCGATGCTGGGCCGGCAGATGGCCGATGGCGTGCTGCGCGCGGGTGACAAGCTGCCGTCGCTGCGCGCCTTGGCGCAGCTGCATGGCTATGCCAAGAACACCGTGGTGGCGGCCTTTGAGCTGCTGGTCTCGCGCGGCCTGGTCGAGGCGCGGCGTGGTTCAGGCTTTTATGTGCTGGCCCAGCGCCCGGTGGCAGCGCTGCCTGCGGCCGAAGACAGCGCCCCGCTACAGCGCGCGATGGATGTGGTCTGGCTGATGCGCGAGCAGCTCAAGACCCAGCCCGATGCGCTGGCGCTGGGCGATGGTTTTCCGCCGGTGGATTGGCTGGCCGATATGCGGCTGGACCGCTACCACCACCAAGTGGTGCGCACGGGGCTGGGCGCGCTGTTCCGCTACGGCAGCCGCATGGGCTATGCGCCGTTGCGGGACAGCCTGGTGCGCAAGCTGGGCATGTTTGGCCTGGAGGTGACGCCCCAGCAGCTGCTGCTGACCCAGGGAGCCAACGACGCACTCGACCTGGTCATCCGCCACTGGGTGACGCCGGGCACGACGGTGCTGGTGGACGACCCGGGCTACTACCTGCTGTTTGGCAAGCTCAAGCTCGCCGGTGCCCGCGTGCTGGGCGTGCCGCGCCAGGCCGATGGCCCGGATGTGCAGGCGCTGGAGCGCTTGCTGCAGACTGAGCGCCCGCGCCTCTTCTTTACCCAGTCGCTGGCGCACAACCCCACGGGCTCGGACCTGAGCGCTGCCAAGGCCTGGCGCATCTTGCAGCTGGCGGGCCAGCAGCAGATGCTGATCGTCGAAAACGACCCGTTGGCCGATTTCAAACCGACCTCGGCCACACGCCTGTCGGTGCTGGACCAGCTGGCGCGCACGATCTACATCGGCAGCTTTTCCAAGTCGTTCTCTGCGGCGCTGCGGGTGGGCTTTATCGCCTGTCACCCCGATCTGGCCAGTGACCTCGCCGATCTGCGCAGCCTCATCCATGTGAGTGGTTCGGAGTACTGCGAGCGCATGGTCGATGTGATGCTGCGCGAAGGCCAGTACGAGCGGCACCTGGTGCGCCTGCGCGGGCGCCTGGGCCAGGCCACGGCGCAGGCGCTGGCATGGATGGACCGCCAGGGCTGCGAGGTGTTTGCGCGCAGCGAGCAGTCGCTGTACCTGTGGGCGGCCTTTCCCGGCTGCGAGGATTCCGCGCAACTGGCCGAGCAACTGCGGGCCCGGCAGGTGACGATGGCGCCGGGCCGGGTGTTCAGCCTGGACAGCAGCGCGACCTCGCGCTGGTCACGCTGCAATGTCGGGGCCATGCAGTCGCCGCGCCTGGACGCGGCAATGGCGCCATGGCGCGCGGCCCTGCGCTGATCAGAGGCCCAGCTCCAGCGCCAGCAGCTCTTCGACCGTCTGGCGGCGGCGGA
>NZ_KE148546.1:0-1787 GCF_000410635.1 Comamonas sp. B-9 | reverse complement strand
CGGATAAGGCGGGCCTGGCCGTTGTCGACCAGCACCTCAGCGGCCAGCGGGCGGCTGTTGTAGTTGCTGGACATCGAAGCGCCGTAGGCACCGGTGTCGTGGATCACCAGCAGGTCGCCCACTTGTGCATCGCCCAGTGGACGGGGCAGCACCACGCCGGATTCGCCCTGGGTGAAGACATCCCCCGATTCGCACAGCGGACCGGCGACGACGGCCTTGCGCTGCACTGGCAGCACGCCGGCGCCACGGCGCTGCACATGCATCGCGTGGTAGCTGCCGTACATCGCCGGGCGCATCAGCTCGTTGAAGCCGGTATCGACCAGCACAAAGTGGTTGCTGCCAGCATCCTTGGTGGCGCGCACCGTCCCCAGCAGCACGCCCGATTCGGCGACCAGGTAACGGCCGGGTTCCAGCTCCAGCCCCAGGTGGTGGCCCACCAGTGCCTCGGCCTGCTTGCGCGCGGCATCCCAGAGGCCAAAGTAGTGCTGGGTGTCGATGGTGGCGTCGCCGTCCTTGTAGGGGATGGACAGGCCGCCGCCGGCCGAGATGGCCTGCAGGCGGTGGCCGGCCGCGTGGGTGCGCTCGACCAGCTGCACCATCGCGCCGCAGACCTCTTGCAGGTGGCCGTAGTCCACGCCCGAGCCAATGTGCATATGCAGGCCCACCAGCTGCAGGCCGCGCTCGGCGATCACCGCCAGCGCCATCGTCAGATCGCTGTGCCAGATGCCGTGCTTGCTGTGCTCGCCGCCGGTATTGGTCTTGTTGCTGTGGCCATGGCCAAAGCCGGGGTTGATGCGCAGCCAGACCGCATGGCCGGGCGAGGCCTGGCCCAGCTGGTGCAGCATGTCGATGGAGCCGGCATTGACGGGGATCTGGTGCTCGACCACGGTGGCCAAGGTGGCCTCGTCCATCACATCGGCGGTGAACACGATGTCGGAGGGCTCGCCAAAGCCGCCCTGGTAGCCAGCCGCCAGCGCGCGCAGCACTTCCCCGCGCGAGACTGCATCGACCTTGACGCCTTGCGCCCGCATCAGCTGCAGCACATGGATATTGGAGCAGGCCTTCTGGGCAAAGCGCACCGTATCAAATGCCTGCAGCTCGGCAATGCGCCGGCCGATGGTGGCCGCGTCATAGACCCACAGCGGGGTGTTGAAGTCATCGGCCAGCTGCCACAGCAGATCGGGGGTAAAGGGGTTGCTCATAGTCGGTGTGCCAGGGGCAGGGAATCAAAGGAAACAGGCTGCCAGTGTGCCCGGGCTGGGGTATTTGGTCTAATGCTTATTTATCGGCATGTCATTCATAATGGATATGTCTAACTCGTATCGCTTACCAGCCATGCCCCGTTCGCCAGCCCCCGTCTCATCCGCTTCCGATCCCTCCCGGGAGCCCAGCCCCTCAGCACCCCGGCTGCAGCACCGCCATATCGAGGTGTTCCGCGCCGTCATGCTGGCCGGGGGCGTGACCGGCGCGGCGGGCCTGCTGTTCAGCTCCCAGCCGACGGTTAGCCGCGATCTGGCCCGCATGGAGCAGCTGCTGGGCTACCCGCTGTTTGAGCGGGTGCAGGGCAGGTTGCGGCCCAATGCGCGCGCCTTGGCGCTGTGGGAAGAGGTGCAGCGCAGCTGGCAGGGCTTGGACCGGGTGATTGACCGGGCCGTCGCATTGTCACGCCCGCAGGCGGCGCGCATCAGTGTGCTGAGCATGCCCGCGCTCAGCCATGCGCTGCTGCCGGCAGCGCTGGCGCGCATGCAGCAGGCGCAGGGGCCGGTGGCGGTCAGCGTCGCCACCCA
>NZ_KE148545.1:63774-82794 GCF_000410635.1 Comamonas sp. B-9 | reverse complement strand
CGGCCGTCACCCCGGTGCAGCTGCACCATGCCGCGCGCTGCCTGGTGCATGAGCCCGGCAGTGGCCACCCCCTGGCCGCCGCCACGGCGCTGGCCGCCTGAACCCGGAGCACCACGATGAACACAGCCTCTCCTCCCCTGGTCCAGATCCAGGACCTGAATGTGCAGTTTGCCAGTGGCAAGAAAGTGGTCCAGGCCGTCAGCGGCGTGAGCCTGTCGGTCGCCAAGGGCGAAGCGGTGGCGCTGATTGGCGAATCGGGATCGGGCAAGAGCGTGACCCTGCGCAGCCTGCTGCGCCTGCACCCTGAGCGCAAGACCACGATGAAGGGCCAGATCCGGGTCGCAGGCCAGGATGTGCTGGCGCTGCGCGGCGGCGCGCTCAACGACTTTCGCGGCAAGACCTGCGCGATGATTTTTCAGGACCCGTTGCTGGCGCTGGACCCGGTCTACCCGGTGGGCGCGCAGATTGTCGAAGCCATACGCCGCCACGAGCGCGTGAGCCACAGCGAGGCGCAGCAGCGCGCGCTGGCGCTGTTCGAGCGGGTGCGCATTCCCAGCCCCGAGCAGCGCCTCAAGGCCTACCCGCATGAGATGTCGGGCGGCATGCGCCAGCGGGCCATGATTGCGCTGGCCCTGGCCTGCAACCCGCAGGTGCTGCTCGCCGACGAGCCCACCACCGCGCTGGACGCCACCGTGCAGATCCAGATCCTGCTGCTGCTGCGCGAGCTGCAGCGTGAGCTGGGCCTGGGCATTGTGTTTGTGACCCACGACATTGGCGCGGCGGTGGAAGTGGCCGACCGCATTGCGGTGATGTATGCGGGCCGCATTGTGGAAGAGGGCACGGCCGAGCAGCTGATCCGCAGTCCGCGCCACCCCTACACCATGGCCTTGCTGCAAAGCCGATCCCATGGCGCGATGGAGCGCGGCCAGCCGCTGCAGACCATTGCTGGCGCGCCGCCCGATCTGACCGCCATCCCACCGGGCTGCGCCTTTGCACCGCGCTGCAAGCTGGCCACGGCCGCCTGCCTGCAAGCGGTGCCGGAGCCGGTCACGCTGGCGCCTGGCCATATGGCGCGCTGCGTGCACACTACAACGGCGGCAGCCTTTGCGCCCAACGTGCTGGCCGCTGCCTAGGCCCCTGCGTTTCTATCTTTTTTGCCCAGGACTGAACCCACCATGCCCTTGCACGACCCTGCCCACGCCTTTGTTCCCTACCCCGATGTGCCTGTGCGCCATGCGGCCACCGGCCCGCTCAGCGGCCTGTACTTTGGGGTGAAGGACTTGTTCGACATTGCCGGCTATCCCACGGGGGGCGGCAACCCGCTGCTGCTGGCCCTGTCCGGCATCAAGACGCAGACGGCGCCCACCGTGCAAAAGCTGCTAGATGCCGGCGCGGCGCTGGCGGGCAAGACGGTGACCGATGAGCTGGCCTTCTCGATGAATGGCAACAACGCCCACTTTGGCGCGCCGATCAATGGCAATGCGCCCGAGCGCATCACCGGTGGTTCGTCGTCGGGCTCGGCATCGGCGGTATCGAGCCGGCTGTGCGACTTTGCGCTGGGCACGGACACGGGCGGCTCGGTGCGTGCGCCGGCGAGCCACTGTGGCCTGTATGGCATACGGCCCACGCATGGCCGGGTGAGCCTGGAGTCAGCCCTGGCGCTGTGCCACAGTTTTGACACCTGCGGCTGGTTTGCCCGCGATGCCCATACCTTTGCCCGCGTGGCCGATGTGCTGATGGCGCCCGACACGACGCCGCTGCCGGACCGCCCGCGCCTGCTGATGCCCAGCGATGTCTGGGGCCTGGTGGACAGCGCTGTGCGCCCGGCCTGGGATGGGGCGCTGCAGCAGATCACGCAGCTGCTGGGCAGCGCGCAGGATTGCAAAGCGGTGCTCGATTCCTTTGACGCGATGTACTGGAGCTTTCGCTATATCCAGGGGCGCGAAGCCTGGATGACCGATGGCGCCTTCATCAGCCGCTATGCGCCGGTGCTGGGCCCGGGCGTGAAGGAGCGCTTTGACTGGTCGAGCAAGGTGACGGATGCGCAGGTGCAGGAGGCCGAGCAGTTCCGTGCGCGCTTCCGCCAGCATTTGGCTGATCTGTTGGGCAGCGATGGCGTGCTGGTGATGCCGACCATGCCCGATATTGCGCCGCTTCGCAGCGCCGATGAGGCATCGCTGGAGGCCTACCGCAACCAGGCCGTGCAGATGCTGTGCCTGGCGGGCTTGGCGGGCTTTCCGCAGATCTCGCTGCCGCTGGCCAGCCGCGATGGCGCGCCCTTGGGCATCTCGCTGCTGGGCCCGGCAGGCACGGACCGCAGTTTGATCGCCATTGCGCAGCAGCTGGCAGCTGCGGTCTGAGTGATTAAGCGAGATCAGCGGGCAGGCTAACCTGCAGCGGCGCGCTGATCGCTTCGCAGCGGCAATCCAGCGCATCGGCGCGCCGCTCGATGACGGCGAAATCACCGCCCTCGACGGCGAGCAAGGCATGGTGCCAGGTGCCGGGCGCCAGCACGATGCCCTGGCGGCCATCGGTCACAAAGGCCTGCAGATCCTCAGCCTGGGGAGCGGGGCCGGCAGCGGCCACCACCACAACAAAGCGCTGGGTGCCCAGCGGCACAAAGCTCTGGCTGCCCAGTGCATGGCATTCGACCTCGGTCACCGCCAGCGGAAACTGCCGCGCCTGCGCGCGAAACAGCGCCAGCATCGGCCAGCCGCCTTGCGCCGTCAGCTGCAGATCGGGCAGCAGGTCATAGCGCAGCGCATTGCCCTGGTTGATGGACTGGCTGGGCAGGCTGGGGTCGGCCAGGCCAATCACAGTGCCAAAGGCCGAGAAGTTGTGCGCGGTCAGAGGCCGCGCCTCCAGAACCAGTGCAGCGGGGTGGGTGTTGGGGGTCGTCATGGCCAGCTAGCTAGCAAGGACGGTGCCTGATTGGCGATGCGGCGACCGTTGCGCAATACTCAAGGCTTGCCATCGGCTTCGTGCTGCGCGCCCTTGCTGTCGGTGATGACGGCGCCCATGCCGGCCGAGGGGTTCACGCTGCCGCCTTCGGCCGTGGTGCCGCCGTTGGAGGCCTTGGGGTCATCGGCAGAGGCCAGCGGCACGGCAGGGGGCAGGGGATCGTGTTTGTCGGCCTTGGCGTGGGGCAGGACCGAGTGGCTGTCGATGATGGGCGCGTTGAACAGCGGCTTGTCGGGCAAGGGCTGGCGCGATGCCGCTACCGTGCCGGAGATGGGTTTCATCGGCCCGGGGCGTTCGTCACAGGCGCTCAGCAGGCTGGCAGTGGCAACGACGGCTGCCAGGGCGGCAAGTCGGGTTGGAATGGCTGGCATGGGCTTTTCCCTGTAGTGGTGCTGGTAACCCCGCCATTGTCGCCGCAGGCCGGGCGCCCAGGTGTCAGCCAATCACGGCAATCAGCGCGCGCCCAGCAGCGCCAGGTAGGCATGGCGCGTCTCGGGCGAGACGCTCTGGATGACCTGCTCATAGGTGGTCTGGTTGCGCAGCTGCATGCGCGCCGAGGCCACGGCCTTGGATTTGCAGTACCAGTGGCAGGTGTGCTGCATCAGATACATCTCGGCCAGCAAGGTGAAGGCGCGGTCCTTGGGGCTGCGGCCGGCGGTGTTGGCCACGACGCGGGCAATGCCATCGGCATGCAGGCGGATGGCGGTGCGCAGGTCAAAGGATTTGCTGCCGCCCTGGAGCTTGTCGATCAGCTGCGAGAAGGGGAAGTAAAACGCCTGGGTGCTGATCTTGAACGTGGCGCCATTGGCCGGCTCGGGCGCCTTGGCCAGCGTGTCGGCAAAGCTGCTGAACTGGCTGGCCAGGCTGTTTTCCACCGATGCCTGCAGCTCCCAGATTTGCTGCTGGCGGTTGCTGTCTTTCTCGTCCAGCGCCCGCATATAGCTGCTGACCAGGCGCTCCATCAGCTTTTCGATGTCGTAATTACGCAAATATTGGGCCAGCAAGGCGATGCGCTGCTTTTGGGCCTTGGCGCGCAGCACATAGCTCACGCCCAGGATGAGAACGACCAGCAGCATTAAATCCATGACAAATGAGGCCTTGCAGAGCCTATAAAGCGCAAACGTTTGTCATTGTAGACCTTGGCTTCCGCCAAGAGGGGCGGGCTTTACGCAATGTATGCCTAAACTGGAAAAAGCTATACATCTTTTTCATAGTTCTAGTCGGCGACTGGAATACTTGATTTTTAGCCTGCGCCTAGAATGGTGAGTGCCTTGTATACGATCCACAGCTTTTGGCCGTGGGCCAATCGTTCTGGGCCCTTGGACATACTGTTGAGACATGCATGCAGATGGCAGCATGTTCCAGCTGTTTTTCGTAGTGAATGCTGCGTGATGCCGGAGACCGCCATGACTGAGAAGAATTCAACCCCCACTGCGGTGGACAAGCGTGCGCTGCTGCGCCAGTCCGCACTGGAGTACCACCAGTTTCCCCGCCCCGGCAAGGTGGCGATTGCCGCGACCAAGCCCATGGCCAACCAGCATGACCTGGCGCTGGCCTATTCGCCCGGCGTGGCCGCGCCTTGCGAAGAGATCGTCAAGGACCCGGCAGCTGCCTTCAAGTACACCAGCCGTGGCAACCTGGTGGCGGTGATCTCCAACGGCACGGCGGTGCTGGGCCTGGGCGATATTGGCGCGCTGGCCTCCAAGCCGGTGATGGAAGGCAAGGGCGTTCTGTTCAAGAAGTTTGCAGGTGTCGATGTTTTTGACATCGAAATCAACGAAAAAGACCCCCAGAAGCTGGTGGAAGTGATCGCTGCGCTGGAGCCCACCTTTGGCGCCGTGAATCTGGAAGACATCAAGGCGCCCGAGTGCTTCTATGTGGAGCGTGAACTGCGCAAGCGCATGAAGATCCCGGTCTTCCACGACGACCAGCACGGCACCGCGATCACCGTGGCAGCGGCCATGGTCAATGCGCTCAAGGTCGCAGGCAAGAAGATTGAAGAAGTGAAGCTCGTTGCCTCGGGCGCGGGCGCTGCAGCGCTGGCCTGCCTGAACCTGCTGCTGGAGATTGGCCTCAAGCGCGAAAACGTGATGGTGACCGACATCGTCGGCGTGGTCTACAAGGGCCGTACCGAGCTGATGGACGAAGATAAGGAGCTTTTCGCGCAAGAAACCGACAAGCGCACGTTGTCGCAGGTAATTGACGGCGCCGATGGGTTCCTGGGCCTGTCGGCGGGCGGTGTGCTCAAGCCCGACATGGTGCAGCGCATGGCAGCGCGCCCCATCATCTTCGCGCTGGCCAACCCCAACCCCGAGATCTCGCCCGAAGACGCCAAGGCGGTGCGCGACGACATCATCATGGCGACCGGCCGTTCGGACTACCCGAACCAGGTCAACAATGTGCTGTGCTTCCCCTACATCTTCCGGGGCGCGCTCGACTGCGGCGCCACAACCATCACCACCGAGATGGAAATCGCCACGGTGCACGCGATTGCCGACCTGGCCCAGGCTGAGCAGACCGAAGAGGTCGCCAATGCCTATGCCGGCCAGGACCTGTCCTTCGGCCCCGAGTACCTGATCCCCAAGCCGTTTGACCCGCGCCTGATGATGAAGATTGCGCCCGCTGTGGCGCAGGCAGCGGCCGAATGCGGCGTGGCCGAGCGTCCGATCCAGGACATGGATGCCTACCGCGAGCACCTGCAGACCTTTGTCTACGCCTCCGGCACGGCGATGAAGCCCATCTTCATGGCGGCCAAGCGCGCGGCGAAAAAGCGCATTGCCTATGCCGAAGGCGAGGAAGAGCGCATCCTGCGTGCGGCCCAGATCGTGGTCGACGAGCGCGTGGCGCGCCCCACCTTGATCGGCCGCCCGGCCATCATTGCCCAGCGCATCGAGAAGTTCGGCCTGCGCCTCAAGGAAGGCACGGACTACGATGTGGTCAACGTCGAGCATGACGACCGCTACCGCGATTTCTGGCAGTCCTACCACCGCATGGCCGAGCGCAAGGGCGTGACGGTGCCGATCGCTAAGATCGAAATGCGCCGCCGCCTGACCCTGATTGGCTGCATGCTGCTGCACAAGGGCGAGGTCGATGGCCTGATCTGCGGCACCTGGAACAACACCGCCATCCACCTGCATTACATCGACCAGGTGATTGGCAAGCGCGCCGGCACCGCCACCTACGCCTGCATGAACGGCCTGCTGCTGCCCGAGCGCCAGGTCTTCCTGGTCGACACCCATGTGAACTACGACCCGACGGCCGAGCAGCTCGCCGAGATCACGATCATGGCGGCCGAGGAGATGATGCGCTTTGGTATCAAGCCCAAGGCCGCGCTGCTGTCGCACTCGAACTTTGGCTCCAGCAACCAGCCCAGCGCCGTCAAGATGCGCCAGACCCTGGAGCTGCTGCGCATCCAGGCGCCCTGGCTCGAAGTGGACGGCGAGATGCACGGCGATGTGGCCCTGGACCAGAAGCAGCGTGCCAGCATCATGCCCGAGAGCCCTCTGGTCGGGAACGCCAATCTGCTGGTGCTGCCCAACATCGATGCGGCCAATATCAGCTACAACCTGCTCAAAACGGCAGCGGGCGGCAATATCGCCATTGGCCCTATCCTGCTGGGTGCCGCCCAACCGGTGCATATTTTGACCCCCAGCGCCACGGTGCGCCGCATTGTCAACATGACGGCCGTTGCAGTTGCAGACGCGAATTTTGCGCGCTGATAAAGATGTTTTCAGTGCAGTTGGCTTGAATCTGCCACGCCTGCCGCTGTAAAATACTGAGAAGCCTGCTCAAATTTTGGGCAGGCTTCTTGCATTTTGGGGGGCAATCCGTCACACTGACTGGCTGAACTTGCGGTGAAGTCCGCGGTTCTGAAAGGTGTTGTTGATGCTCAAAGCATGGGGTTTTCTGGCCCGCTCGTCTGTGAAGGCTGGCGTGCTCGCTGTGGTCATGGCTGCGCTGCCGCCAGGGGTCCAGGCCCGGGGCAGCGGGCCTTCCGCATTCGATGGGCCGGTCGTGGCGGTGGCCGAATTGCCGCCTCAAGGCCGCAAAACCTATGCATTGATCTACGAAGGCGGCCCTTTTCCCTATGACAAGGACGGCTCGGTATTTGGTAACCGTGAGCGCATACTGCCCAGGCACCCGCGTGGTTACTACCGGGAATACACCGTCAAGACACCCGGTTCCCGCGATCGCGGGGCGCGTCGCATTATTTGTGGCGGTCAGGTCGCCACAATGCCCGATACTTGCTACTACACCCAGGATCACTACAGCAGCTTTCGGCGTATTGTGAATTAGCCAGTCAGATTCCTCCTATGTCGCTTTTCCGCAAGAGATGTCTTGCGCAGAGTGATGTGCTAAGTCAACAATGCCCAATGAGCCCCAGGGATGGGGTGTGGTTTTTAAAAAATGCTAATGGAAAGAGCAACGGAGATGGACACTCCACTTCGTCAGGTACAAGATACATCGCTGCGTTTCGTGCGTCCCAACATCGTGCAGGCCATTCGGGCCTACCGGTTGGAGGACCTGCGTGACGCAGCCCAGAACCTGGGGCAGCACTTTTTGTACGCCAATCTGGCGCACGCCCTGTCCAAGGCCGATGTGCTCGAGTTGATTGGCATGCAGTTTTATTTTCCGTCGCACTACGGCAAGAACTTCGATGCGCTGTTCGACTGCCTGACCGACCCTTTGCACAAAAGTGGCCCGCAGCCCGGCTTTGTCGTGGTGCTGGACCAGATCCCGACTGCGATGAAGTTTGACCGCGAAGCGCGCGAGCAGCTGCTCGATGTGTTTCGCGATGCGGCCGAGTACTGGGCCGAGCGCAAGGTGCCTTTTCGCTGCTTTTACTCTTTCCTCTGATGGGCTTGCTGATGAGCAAGAAAAAACGCCCGGCTTGTGCCGGGCGTTTTGCTTGTGGGATGGGCCGCTTCAATCCCTGACCGCTCAAGCCGCCTTGGGCGCTGCCGAGAGGCTGGCAGCGGCCTGTTCGTATTCGGCCACCGGCACTTCTTCGGCGCGGCGCTGCAGGTCGAAGTTGCCGCTGTAGCCTTTTTCCTCCAGCCATTTGCCCAAGGTGTTGCGCAAGATCTTGCGGCGCTGGCTGAAGGCCACGCGCACCAGGTCTTCGAGCAGCTTGGCATCGAGCTGGGCGGGTTCGGCGCGCGGGACCATGCGCACCACGGCGCTGTCGACCTTGGGGGGCGGGTCAAAGCTCTCGGGCGGCACAAAGAGCACGTTCTCCATCGCATAGCGCCATTGCAGCATGACGGTGAGGCGGCCGTAGTCCGAGGTGGCGGGTGCGGCCACCATGCGGTCGATCACCTCTTTTTGCAGCATGAAGTGCTGGTCTTCGACCACATCGACCTGGTCGAGCAGGTGAAACAGGATGGGGCTGGAGATGTTGTAGGGCAGGTTGCCGGCCACGCGCAGCTTGGCCACGCCCAGGCGCTGGGCGAGGGCGCGGAAATCGACCTTCAGCACATCGGACTCGACCACATCGAGCTGCGGGTGCGTGCGCAGGCGCAGGGCCAGATCGCGGTCCAGCTCAATGACGCTGAGCTTGCCCAGGCGCTCGACCAGCGGCTGGGTCAGCGCCATCAGACCGGGGCCGATCTCCACCACCGTCTGGCCGGGCAGTGGGTGGATGGCGTCGACAATCGCGTCGATGACGGCGCGATCGGTCAGAAAGTTCTGGCCAAAGCGCTTGCGGGGAATGTGTTTCATGCAATGACAAAGCGGTGCGAAAGCACCGCTCTTGGGTTGGCAGGCTTGGGGCCGATGATGACACCGCCGCAGCGCCACAGCGCCGGGCAGGGTCATCACGCCCCAGGCGGCTGGGCTGTTACTGGGGCGGGTCGCGGTATTCGACATAGGCCCGCGCACGGGCTTCCTGCGCCCAGGTGCTGAAGGCCTGCTCGAGCTTGTTCTCGCGCACGATGGAGCGCACCATGTCACGCTGCTCGCGCTGGTTGAGCTTGGCCTCGCGGCGCTCGAGCAGCTGGATCAGGTGGATACCAAAGCGGCTGGCAATGGGCTGGCTGATCTCGCCAGGCTGCAGCGCGTTGAGCGCTTCTTCGAACTCCGGCACGAACTTGCGCGGGCTGGCCCAGCCCAGGTCGCCGCCTTCCTTGGCGCTGCCGTCTTCGGAGTAGCGCTTGGCCAGGTCTTCAAACGTGTCCTGCTTGGCCAGCACACGGCGGCGGTAGTCTTCGAGGCGCTCCACCGCCTGGGCTTCGCTCAGCTGGGGGCCGGGGCGCAGCAGGATGTGGCGGGCATGGCTTTGGGTGACGATGGCTGGCACCTCACCGCTCGTCTTCTCCAGCACCTTCAGGATGTGAAAGCCCGCAGGCGAGCGCACCGGGCCGGCAATGGCGCCCTGCGGCGTGGACTGCGTCGCCCTGACGAACAGCTCGGGGTAGCGGTCGGCCGGGCGCAGGCCCATGGCGCCGCCGCCCTTGCCGTCGGGCACATCGGAGAACTCGGCCACGGCGGCACCAAAGTCTTCACCGGCGCGGATCTTGTCGGCTGCCTGCTGGGCCTTGGCCTGCAGCTGCTTGACCTGGTCTTCGCTGGCGTTTTCCGGCACGGTGATCAGGATGTGGCCCAGGTTGAGCTGGGTGGCGGCACTGGCCATGCCGGCCTTGGCCTTTTGCTCGCGCAGGTACTGGTCGATGTCGAGGTCGCTCACGCGCACCTTGGAGTCGACCTCGGCCTCGCGCAGCTTCTGGATCACCAGCTGCTTTTTCAGATCGGCGCGGAACTGCTCCTCTGGAATGCCTTCGCTGGCCAGGCGGCGGCGCAGCTCGGGCATGGTCATGCTGTTCTGGCGTGCGACCGACTCTTCGGCCTGCTGCACGGCAAAGTTGTCCACCGTGATGTTGCGCTCGGCAGCCATCTGCAGCTGGATCTTCTGGCCGATCAGCATCTCCAGCGCCTGGCGGCGTGCCGTCTCGGCGGGGATGTTGTTGGCCTCGGCCTGGGCACGCAGGCGGTCGTACTGCTGCTGCACTTCGACATTGGTGACCGGCTCGGAATTGACGACCGCGACGATGAAGTCCGCAGAGCGGGGGGCATTGCTGCTGCGCTGGGCCAGCGAGGCAGCAGGGATCGCCACCGACGGCACGGCCGTTGGCGTGCCGATGCCGGCGCCCGGGGCCCGCATGCCGGCGGATGCGTTGTCGTTGCTAGCCTTGAAGCCTTGCGCTGCGCTGGCACCAGCGAGCAAAGCCAGGCTGCAGGCCACGCTCAAAGAGAGAATGCGTTGTTTCATGGTCAGGGAATGCTTCAATCGTAATTGCTGAAACGGCTGGGCGCTGCAGAGCCGTTGCCGCTGGGCAGAGACTGGTAGCCGGGCACGTTTTCGCGCATGCTGGCCAGCGGGTCAGCGCCCAGGGTGAGTTTGGTCAGGCCAGTGAATTCCATCTGGAACAGCAGCTTGGTGTTCGCCTGTACCAGCGAGTTCTGCAAACGCTGCAGCACCACACGGCTGCTCCAGCAGCAGCCGCTGTATTCCAAGCCAATGACCGAATCCACCAGTTTCTTATCGCGCATACTGTAGTTCAGGCGGCCCACAGTGTACCAGCGGCCTTCGCCCTTGGCTTTTTTGCCCCCGGAGCCAAAGATCTCATTGACCGGCCACTGCCAGCCCAGGTCCATCTGCTCGCTGTTCTGTGCCTGGTAGCGGTAGGCCAGCGCCAGCGTCTTGTAGTCGCCGGGCTTGTAGCGCGCCTGCATGGTCGAGCGCACCGAGCGGCCGCTGTCCGGGTTGAACTGCACCGTGGTGTCAAAGCCCCACTTGGGCGTCCAGTTGATGCCCGCGCCCAGCATGATGTCCGACCAGCGCTCGTTGACCGAGCTGGCATTGGGCATGACCACCTGCTGGTCCGAGAAGCGCAGGCGCTGGGCGATGCCAAAGCGCGCCGCCTCGGCGCCGGTCTCGGCATCGAGAAAGCGCGTGGTGGCGCCCACGGTCAGCATGTTGTTGTCGGCAATGCGGTCATAGCCGCTGAACGAGTTCGAGCTGAAGATGGTCGCAAAGCTGAAGTCATACGGCGCCGTGTCGTAGACCGGAATCATGCTCTGGTCGCGGTAGGGCGTGTAGGTGTAGAAGGCGCGCGGCTCCAGCGTCTGGATCAGGTTGCGGCCAAACAGGCGCGTCGAGCGCTCAAAGGTCAGGCCGCTGTCGAGGCTGACGGTGGGCACGGTGATGCTGGCGCTGCTGACGGTGGCCAGGCCCGAGTTGTCAAAGTTGTAGTGCCGGGTGTTGAGCATCAGCTTGGGCGTGATGTAGCCCTGCGGCGCAATGAATGGGCGGCTGAGCTCTGCCTGGATATAGCCGCGGTCGGCATTGGGCTGGTTGAGCAGGCTGGTGTCGGCACGGAAGCGCGTGGCATCGGCCTCGATCGAGCCTTCCAGGCCCAGCGGCAGGTTTTGCGGCGTGTAGCGGTACTGCAGCTGGGGCATGCGGTCATACGGCGGCACGATGGGCGAGAGCGGGTCCTGCAGGGTCTGCCACTTCTGCGCGCGCAGCAGCAGGCTGTGGTCGTCGCGCGACCAGCTGGCCGAGGCTTCGCTGTTGAGCAGGCGCTCGTTGAGCTTGTAGCTGTTGCCCTGGAAGTCGCGCCAGTAGTCCGAGTCGCTCACGCGCTTGGCGTTGATGTTCAGTCCCAGGCCGCCAATGGGCGTATCCAGGCTGCCGTTGTGCATCCACAGCCAGGACCAGCGGTCGCGGTCGCGCAGGCGGTCGCCGGGCATGTACAGGCCCGCCAGGGTGCCGCTGTAGGTGGGCTCCAGGTAGCGGAACTCGCCGCCCAGCGCCAGGCCGCGCTTGACCATGGCCGTTGGCGTGATGGTGGCGTCGCGGTTGGGCGCAATGTTCCAGTAGTAGGGCTGGGCGTAGGTGAAGCCGCTGTCACTGTCGAGCGACATGGTGGGCGGCAGCAGGCCCGATTTGCGCTTTTCCGACAGCGGAAAGCTCATCTTGGGGATGGGGATGATCGGCACGCCCTTGAATTCAAGCACGCCGTTCTCGGCCACACCGACCTCTTCGAGGTTGTCGATGCTGATTTTTTCAGCACGGATGATCCAGTCCGGCTGCCAGCTGGCCTCGTCGTCGCGCTGGCAGGTGGTGTAGGTGCCGTCATGCACGACCGAGCGCTCGCGGTCGATGAAATCCACGCGCGAGGCCACGCCATAGCCGTTGTTGGGCAGCAGGCGGTAGTTGGCGTCCTTGAAGAAACCCTCGTTCGAATCGAGCTGCATCTGCAGCTCGGTGCCGTCAAACACGCTGCCGGCGCGGTTGATGTGCACATTGCCATCGGCATAGGCGGTGTTGCTGGGCTCGTAAAAGCGCAGGCGGTCGGCGCGGATCATGGTGTCGGCACGGCGCAGGCTGGCATTGCCGGTGACGGTAGTCATGTCCGCCGTCTGGCCGGTGAGCTCGTCGCCCTCGAGGTAGACCGGCATCTTGCCGCGCTGCTCGGAGCTCAGGCTCTCTTGCAGGCGGGGGCTGGTGCGCAGCACCAGGCCGGCGTCGTCATTGCCAGCGGGCGCCTGGGCCAGCACCAGTGCGGGCGAGGCCCAGAGCATGGCCATGCACAGCCGGGCGATGGTGGTGGGGGAGAAGCTAAGGGGGGTGCGGGACAAGGTGCGGGGCGATGTGTTGGTGTTTGCGCGCGCGCGCAGCCCTGCGGCGGCGCCTGCAGGGCGGGGCGAGGCTGGCGCCACATCGGTGAAAGCGTGAATATCCATGGGAAATAGCCACTGGCCTGTGCATCTGCGGTGCATACATGCACACGGAACTGGATCTGGGGCCCAGCCGGGCGGCAGGGCTTTGTAGAATCTGCATTATCCATGAGCCAATCTATTTCCCCCATGTCTGACCCTATTGCTGCATCTTCTGTAGCACCCCAGCCTGACAGCGCCAAGCAATCTTTACAGGGCGTTACCCCCGTCGTGTGGGCCGATGCCACCCGCGCCGCGCAGTTTGCCCCCTGGCTGGCAGCGGTGGCGGCCCGCCATGGTCTGCGCCCCGAGAGCCTGCGACTGGCCTCGGCCGATGCCAGCTTTCGCCGCTACCTGCGGGTGGACGACCAGCAGGGCGGCACGCGCATCATCATGGATGCGCCGCCGGACAAGGAAAACAGCGAACCCTTTGTAAAGGTGCAAGCGCTGCTGGCCGAGGCCGGCCTGAATGCCCCCCAGGTGCTGGACTGGGATGCCGCTAACGGCTTCATGCTGCTGTCCGATCTGGGCACGCAGACGGTGATCGAGAAGCTCCAGCCGCCCGATTCCCAGGCCGCCTACCAGTGGTATATGCAGGCGGTCGATATTTTGGTGGACTGGCAAAAGGCATCGCGCGAAGGCGTGCTGCCCGTTTATGACGAGGCCGTGCTACGCCGCGAGCTGCAGCTGTTCCCTGACTGGTACATCGCCCAGCACCGCCAGGTGCAGCTGAACGACAAGCAGCAGGCCGTGCTCCAAAACGCCTTTGACGCCATCGTGGCGCAGAACCTGTCGGTGCCGCGCGTGTTTGTGCACCGCGACTTCATGATGCGCAACCTGATGGTGCCGCCCACCGCCGGCGCGCCGCTGGGCGTGCTCGATTTCCAGGATGCGCTCTACGGCCCCATCACCTATGACATTGCCAGCCTGATGCGCGATGCCTTCATCAGCTGGGAAGAGGATTTTGTGGTGGACATCACCATCCGCTACTGGGAGAAAGCGCGCAAGGCCGGCCTGCTGGGCGCTGACAGCCCCTCGGGCTTTGGTGCGGATTTCGGTGACTTCTACCGCGCAGTCGAATGGATGGGCATCCAGCGCCACCTGAAGGTGGCCGGCATCTTTGCCCGCCTGACCCTGCGCGACGGCAAGCCGCGCTACCTGGCCGATGCACCGCGCTTTTTGCACTACATTCGCTCAACCGCATCGCGCTACCGCGAGCTGGTGCCGCTGATGCGCCTGATCCATGAGGTCGAGGGCATCGAGGAGCAAGGCGGCTGGATGATGGGCCGGGGTTGAACCTCGTTGCTGAAATCTCTGCCCTTTCCTGCCATCCACTTTGACCCAGCACCATGCCCCGTTTTTACTGCCCCGTTGAGTTGCGCGTAGGCGCTGCACTGGATCTGCCGCCCGAGGCTGCGCGCCATGTGCAGGTGTTTCGCATGCAGCCCGGTGACCACATCACCCTGTTCAACGGCGAAGCCGGCACGCCTGCGGGCGAATACGACGCCAGCATTGTGCAGATGGGCCGCAACCATGTGACCGTGCAGATCGAGGGCCACCTGGCGATCGAGCGCGAAGCGGCCCGCGCCGTGCACCTGCTGGCTGGTATTACCGCGGGCGAGCGCATGGAATGGCTGGTGGAGAAGGCCACCGAGCTGGGCGTGGCCAGCATCACGCCGCTGGAGGCCGAGCGCTCGGTCCCCCGCCTCAAAGGCGACCGCGCCACCAAGCGCCAGGAGCGCTGGCAGGCGATTGCCGCCAGCGCCTGTGAGCAATGCGGCCGCAACCAGGTGCCGCGCATCCATGCGCCCATGGACCTGGCGCAGTGGATCAAGGCCGGCGGCCTGGCCGATGCACAGCGCCTGGTGCTGTCGCTGGCAGACGGCACCCAGCCGCTGGCCCAGGCGGTGCAGCAGGCGGGCGCCCAGCCCCTGGTTTTCCTCTCCGGTCCCGAAGGCGGCCTGTCGCCCGCCGAAGAAGCGCTGGCGCGCGGCAATGGCTTTGCGCCCGTCACCCTGGGCCCACGTGTGCTGCGCGCTGAGACCGCGCCGCTCGCGGCTTTGGGCTATCTGGCGGCCCTTTGACAGCAGCCTGTGCGCTGACGAAGCGCTGACTCAACGCTGATGGAGCGGCGCCCCCACCACGGGCCCGCCCAAACACTCCCCTCTCTTCCGTCCACCTGCCCTGCAGGTGCGCGGCGGCGCTGGCCTGCGCGCTAAGCGCCGCACCACACTGGGGCTTTTTACATTTCAAATTCCCAATAAATGGGAATTGAATGGGCCATTCAATTCCGACCTAGGGTTTGCGCTAGGGTGCAATACAGAGAGCAATTCGACAATTCTGGCATTGATCTTGCAAGATCCTTGTTGTCACTAGTCCCGAGGAATGGGAATTGCGAATGGATGCTACAGAGTTGTTGGTCAGCGAGCGTGCGGCAGCGGATACCCCGGGCTCCGAGGTGTCGGCGGCCGACCGGGTGCTGCAGGTGTTGGCGGTATTGGCCTGCGCCGGGCGGCCGCTGTCGGCCAGCGAGCTGATGCAGGGCACTGGTTTGCCCCGCAGCAGCCTGTACCGGCAGCTCGCGCGCCTCAAGCGTTTTGGCTTTGTGGCCGACAGCGGCGCGCTGTATGCGCCCGGGCCGCTGGGCCTGCAGCTGGCGCGTGGCTTTGACGATGGCTCCCATTTGGTGCATGTGGCCCGCCCTGTGCTGGTGCAGCTGTCGCAGCAGACCCAGGAGAGCGCAGGCCTCTTGGTAGCTGCCAATGGCCAGGCCGTGTGCCTGGACATGGTGGAAAGCCCGCTGTCGCTGCGCTGCTCCTTCGACAAGGGCAGCAGCGTGCCGCTGAAGGTCGGGGCGTCTGCCAAGTGCGTGCTGGCCTACCTGCCTGCCGTGCAACGCGAAGCGCTGCTCAACCAGCACTACGGCGAAGGCACCCCCGCCCGCGCCGAAGCCGCTGCCGAGCTGCAGGAGCTGCGCACGCAGGGCTACATCACCACGGTGGGCCAGGTCGATGCGGGTGTCTGGGGTTGCAGCGTGCCGGTGTTTGCCAGCGGCCGCCGCGCGGTCGCTGCGCTCAGCCTGATGGCGCCGCAGCAGCGTGTGCAGCACCAGCAGGCCCAGCTGGTGCAGGCGACCTTGGCAGCGGCGGCCCGCATCTCCCGCAGTCTGGCTGGATGACATTGCGATTTTGCTTGGTACTTGAATTGAAAAAGGACTCTCCCATGAACTTCCGTCGACTGGTCTTGAAGACCTCTTTGATCGCCCTGGCCTGTGGTGCAGGTGCTGCCTTTGCCCAGAACAATGTGCTGCGCGTGGCCACCGATGCCACTTTCCCGCCGATGGAATTTGTCGAAAACGGCAAGAAAACCGGTTTTGACGTCGAACTCGTCGAGGCCGTTGCGGCCAAGATGGGCAAGAAGGTCGAATGGGTGGATATCGACTTCAAGGGCCTGGTGCCCGGTCTGATCGCCAAGCGCTACGACATGGCCGTCTCGGCCATCTATATCACCGATGAGCGCAAGAAGGTGGTGGACTTCACCCAGCCTTACTACGCCGGCGGCCTGGTGGCCATGGTCAAGGAAGGCAGCCCCATCACCAAGCTGAGCGATCTGGACGGCAAGAAGGTCTCGGTGCAGGTGGGCACCAAGTCGGTGGGTTACCTCACCGAGCACTTCCCCAAGGTGCAGCGCGTGGAGGTCGAAAAGAACCAGGAAATGTTCAACCTGGTCGATATCGGCCGCGCCGATGCCGCCGTCACCGGCAAGCCTGCCGCGTTCCAGTACAACCGCACGCGCGGCGGCATGAAGGTGCTGGCCGAGCAGATCACCACCGAGGAATACGGCATGGCAATCCGCAAGGACACGCCCGAGTTGACGGTGGCCGTGAACAAGGCGCTCGAGCAGCTCAAGGCTGACGGTGGCTACAAGGCCATCGTGGACAAGTGGTTCCCCAGCAGCAAGTGATAGGCAAGGGTGCCGCAGCGCGCTGCCCAGGCAGTGCGCTGATCTGAGACGACAGGATTGACTATGGATTTGGATTTTTCGCCCGTCTGGGCAGGTTGGCCCGATCTGCTGCGCGGTGCAGCGGTGACGGTGGAGATCACGGCCGCTGCGCTGGTGCTGGGCTGCGTGATGGGTCTGCTGATCGGCATTGGCCGGCTCAACCCCAAGAACAGGATCATCTACGGCATCTGCACGGCCTATGTGGCCGCCATCCGGGGCACGCCGCTCCTGGTGCAGCTGTTCATTCTGTTCTTCGGCCTGCCGCAGTTCGGCATCATGCTGCCGGCCTTTGCCTGCGGCGTGCTCGGCCTGGGCATCTACTCGGGCGCCTATGTGTCCGAAGTGGTGCGTGGCGCCATCCAGTCCATCGACCGCGGCCAGATGGAGGCGGCGCGCTCCATCGGCATGTCGTCGGGCCAGGCCATGGCCTCGGTGATCCTGCCCCAGGCCATCGTGCGCATGATTCCGCCGCTGGGCAATGAGTTCATTGCGCTTATCAAGAACTCGGCGCTGGTCTCGCTGCTGACCATCCACGATGTGATGCACCAGGGCCAGAAGATCATCAGCGTCTCCTACCGCTCGCTGGAAGTGTATTTGGCGATTGCCGTGATTTATTTTGTATTGACCGGCGTGACCACCCTGGCCCTGCGCCATTTTGAAAAGCGCCTGCGCGCTGGAGGCATGGTGCAATGACCGCAGCTCCGATGAATTCCGAATCCATGGTCCGCATCCGTGGGCTGCGCAAGGCCTTTGGCACGCATGTGGTGCTCGACGGCATCGACTTTGATGTCAAGCCCCAGCAGGTGGTCGTGGTCATCGGGCCCAGTGGCTCGGGCAAGAGCACCTTCTTGCGCTGCTGCAATGGCCTCGAAGTGCCGCAGGGCGGCAGTGTCGAGATCTGTGGCCGCACCCTGGTGCAGGACGGCCAGATGCTGCCCGAAAAAGCCCTCAACGCGCTGCGAGAAGAGGTGGGCATGGTGTTCCAGTCCTTCAACCTGTTCCCGCACCTGTCGGTGCTGGACAACGTGACCTTGGGCCCGCGCAAGCTCCATGGCTTGAGCCGCAAGGATGCCGATGCGCTGGCGCATGACCTGCTGAAAAAAGTGGGCCTGGGCCACAAGGCCGATGCGATGCCCGGCAGCCTCTCGGGCGGGCAAAAGCAGCGCGTGGCCATTGCGCGCGCGCTGGCCATGCGGCCCAAGGTGATGCTGTTTGACGAGCCGACCTCCGCCCTCGACCCCGAGCTGGTGGGCGAGGTGTTGCAGGTGATGAAGATGCTGGCTGCCGAAGGCATGACGATGATGGTGGTGACCCATGAAATGGGCTTTGCCAAGGAAGTGGCCGATGTGGTCGTCGTCATGGATGGCGGCGGCATCATCGAAGCCGGTGACCCGCAGACCATCTTCAGCAACCCGACCAAGGAGCGCACGCGCAGCTTTTTGCAGGCCGTGTTGACCAAGCAATAAACGGGCAGGGATGAGCATGCAATTTTTCAGCAGCAGCGCGCTGCCCGCTACGCCATGGAAGAACGGCGGCGGCACGACGCAAGAGGTGCTGTGCTGGCCGCCTGGCGCCAGCATCGACAGTTTTGCCTGGCGCATCAGCATTGCGCAGATCGCCAGCAGCGGGCCGTTCTCGGCCTTTGCTGGCGTGGACCGCATCATCACCTTGCTGGGTGGTGACGGCGTGCATTTGCAGGCTGCCGATGGCAGCGTGGACCACCTGCTGCAGCACTGCCTGCAGCCCTTTGCGTTCTCGGGCGATGTGGCGCTGGACTGCGAGCTGCTGGGCGGCGCCTCGCAGGATTTGAATGTGATGACCCGGCGCGGCCGAGTGCAGGCACAGGTGACGATCCACCGGGGTGGCAGCCTGCAGCTGGACAGTGCCCAGGGCCTGCTGCTGGCGCGGGCTGGCAGCTGGCGTTTGCCTGCGCATGCCGCTGCGCTGGTGGCCGGTGGCGAAGACGGCCTGTACTGGCCCGCTGTGCCCGCCCAGCCGCTGCAGCTGGAAGCGGGCAGCGACGATGCCCTGTTGATCGCCGTGGCGCTGCAGGAGGTAGCTCCCGGTGTCTGATGCGATGAATACCCATAACCAATTGTTTGCCGCCCAGGCCTTGCTGCCCACGGGCTGGGCGCAGAACGTGCTGCTGCGCTGGGATGCGCAAGGCCGCTTCAGCGCCATCGAAGCCGGCGTGGACGCGGCCCGCTGCGCCGGCGTGGCACAGGCCGGCGGCCCGGTGCTGCCGGGCATGCCCAATCTGCATTCGCATGCGTTCCAGCGCGGTTTTGCCGGGTTGTCGGAGTTTCGGGGCCAGGCGCAGGACAGCTTTTGGAGCTG
>NZ_KE148545.1:63122-63551 GCF_000410635.1 Comamonas sp. B-9 | reverse complement strand
ATCCCCCTGCTGCCGGTGCTCTACCAGAACAGCGGCTTTGGCGGCCAGGCGCCCAACGACGGGCAAAAGCGTTTTATCCGCAGCACCGACAACATGCTGCGCCTGTTGGAGAGCTTGGCCCCCGCCTGCGCTGCCCAGGGCGCTGCGCTGGGCCTGGCGCCGCACTCGCTGCGCGCGGTGGCGCCCCAGGCCTTGCAGGAGGCCGTGCAGGGCCTGCATGCGCTGAATGCCCAGGCGCCGGTGCATATCCACATTGCCGAGCAGATGGCCGAGGTCAACGCCTGCGTCGCCTGGAGCGGCCAGCGCCCGGTGGCCTGGCTGCTGGACCATATGCCGGTGGACGCGCGCTGGTGCCTGGTGCATGCCACGCATATGGACGCGGCCGAGTACGCAGCGTCAGCCGCCTCGCAGGCGGTGGCAGGCCTGTGC
>NZ_KE148545.1:61533-62996 GCF_000410635.1 Comamonas sp. B-9 | reverse complement strand
CTGGAGTACAGCCAGCGCCTGCAATCGCAGCAGCGCAATGTGGCGGCCAGCGCCCAGCAGCCCCATGTGGGCAGCCATATGCTGCTGGCAGCGGTGCAGGGCGGCGCGCAGGCCAGTGGCCGTGCGGTGGCCGGCCTGGCCATAGGCCAGCAGGCCGATTTTGTGGTGCTCGATGGCCAGCACCTGGCGCTGGCCGGGCTGCCCGCTGCCGAGCAGCTCGATGCCCATGTGTTTGCCAGCAGCCGCAGCAGTGCGGTGGCCCGTGTCTGGGTGGGCGGCCAGTGCCGCGTGGCCGACGGCCGCCACCGGCTGCACCACAGCGCGCAGCGCGGCTTTGTCGCCGCGCGCAGCGAACTTCTTCAGGAGCCATGATCCATGCATTTTGAAACCGACCGCGCAGCGTTTGAATTCCGCCAAGGCACGGCACCGCTGCTGATCTCTTTCCCCCATGTGGGCACCTATGTGCCACCCGCGCTGGCCGAGCGCTTTACGCCCGAGGCGCGCGAGGTGCACGACACCGACTGGCACCTGCCGCTGCTCTATGCGTTTGCGCAGGAGATCGGGGCATCGACCCTGGTGGCCACGCATTCGCGTCTGGTGGTGGACATGAACCGCCCCCCCGATGGCGCCAGCCTCTACCCCGGCCAGAGCGTCACCGGCCTGTGCCCGGTGGACACCTTTGCCGACACCCCCGTCTACCAAAGCGCCGCGCTGCAGCCCGATGACGCCGAGATTGCCCAGCGCCGTGACCAGGTCTGGAAGCCCTACCACGACCAGCTGGCCGCTGAGCTGGCCCGTATCCAGGCCCAGCATGGCGCAGCCGGCCTCTGGGATGCGCATTCAATCCAGTCGGTGCTGCCGCGCTTTTTTGACGGCAAGCTGCCCGATCTGAACCTGGGCACCAACAAGGGTGCCAGCTGCGGCGAAGGCCTGGGCGAGGCGCTGCTGGCCGAGGCGCGCAAGGGCGAGGCCGACGGCTTTAGCAGCGTGCTCAATGGCCGCTTCCAAGGCGGCTACATCACGCGCCACTACGGCCAGCCGGCGCAGAACGTGCATGCCATCCAGCTGGAGATGACGCAAAGCAGCTATATGCAAGAGCACATGCCCTTTGACTACCTGCCGGCCGTGGCGGCCAAGGTGCAGCCCCATGTGCGCCGCATGGTGGAGACCTTGCTGGCCTACGTGCAGCAAGCTGCGCGCTGATTCCCACTAACCCAGAAACGGCATACAGGGCTTGCATCGCAGGCTTTGGTTGCCGTTTTTTGCTTTACTGACTCAGCAGGTTTTGCCACTGGCGGGCCGCGCTTGGCAGGCAAACCGTCCGACAATAGCGGGCTATGACTACCTCTAGCACCGACAACGCGGCAGCCGCTCCTGCGGCGGCTTTCTGGACCGATCTTGAGCAAGCGCTGGGCCCCAACGGCTTTTCGCGCGGCGCTGATGCCATTCCGCCAAAGTACTGG
>NZ_KE148545.1:20621-61520 GCF_000410635.1 Comamonas sp. B-9 | reverse complement strand
CCGGGGGCGCCCCCCCGCCAGTGCCGCCGCTGGCGCTGCTGCGCCCGCGCAGCACCGAAGAGGTCAGCGCCTTGCTGCGCATCTGCCATGCCCACCGCGTGCCGGTGGTGCCCCAGGGCGGGCTGACGGGCCTGGCCGGTGCGGCGGTGCCAGTCGCCCAGGGCGTGGCGGTGGCGATGGACCGCATGCAGCAGATCGAGGACGTGAATGCGCGCACCGGCCTGATGACGGTGCAGGCCGGCGTCACGCTGCAGGCGGTGCAGGAAGCAGCCGTGGCGGCGGGCTGGGTGTTTGGCGTGGACCTGGGCGCGCGCGGCAGCTGCCAGATTGGAGGCAATGTCTCGACCAATGCGGGCGGCAATGGCGTGCTGCAAAACGGCATGATGCGCGAGCAGGTGCTGGGGTTGGAGGTGGTGCTGGCCGATGGCACGGTGCTGCCGATGCTGCGGCCCATGCTGAAGAACAACACCGGCTACGACCTCAAGCAGTTCTTTATCGGTGCCGAAGGCACCTTGGGCATCATCACCCGCGTGCTGCTGCGCCTGCGGCCCGCCCCCCAGACCAAGGCCACCTGCATGGTGGCGCTGCCCGGCTTTGACGAGGCGCTGGCGGTGCTGGCGCGCATGCAGGCCCGCTTTGGCAACAGCGTGGCCGCGTTTGAGCTGATGTGGAGCGACTTTGTGCAGACCTCCATCCAGTGGCAAAAGCTGCAGCCGGCCTTTGACCAGCAGCACCCGCTGCAGGCGCTGATCGATGTGGATGGCAAGGACGAGGCTGCGCTGCGCGCTGCGGTGGAAGAGGCCTTGGGCGAGGCCATGGAGGCCGGTGAGGTGGTGGATGCAGTGATTGCGCAGTCGAGCGAGCAGGCCAAAAGCCTGTGGAAGCTGCGCGAGGCACCCGCCGAGATGACCGCGCACATGCACCCGCCGGTGAACTTTGACGTCAGCCTGCCCCAGGTGGACATCGGCCGCTTTGCCGCCGCCTGCCGCGCCGCCTTTGATGCGCGCTGGCCTGGCCACCACAGTCTGTTCTTTGGCCATGTGGGCGACGGCAACCTGCATGTCACCACCGACAGCCAAACCATCCATGGCGAGGACGAGGCGCTGGAAGCCGTGCTGTACGGCCTGGTGCAGCAGTTCCAGGGCAGCGTATCGGCCGAGCATGGCATTGGCCTGCACAAGATGCCTTACCTGGGCTTTAGCCGCACCTCGCAGGAGCTGGCCGCCATGCGGGCGATCAAGCAGGCGCTCGATCCGCTGGGGCTGATGAACCCGGGCAAGGTGCTGGCGGCGGACTGAACCCCGCTTTAACCCCTTCCTACAGAACCGGCGCCTGCAGCGATGCAAGCGCCGGTTTTCTTTTGGGGGCTGGTCCATCGCCCAGGGCACCGATGTGGTGCGATCGGGCTTTAGCCGGCAGCGCTGGCCAGCACTGCGCATGCCTGCAGGCCCCGTATCCAGGCGCTTTCCCGGCCGATGGCATAGAAACTGCTACCTTTTGAAACAAACCCGCAATGGATGACAACGTACAAAGGGGATGGCATGCAAATGGTGCAGATGGCTGCGATTGACAAGGCCGATACGGCCTGGCTCTTGGTCTCTACGGTGCTGGTGTTGCTGATGACACTGCCGGGCATTGCGCTCTTCTATGCCGGGCTGGTGCGGCGCAAGAACGTGGTCAACACGATGGTGGCCGTGTTTGCGGTGGCGGCCGTGGTGGCGCTCACCTGGTTTGCGCTGGGCTATTCGCTGGCCTTCAGCAAGTCCAGCGCCTGGCTGGGCGGGCTGGACCGGGCCTGGTTCTCATCGATGCGCCTGGATGCGGCAGCGGGCACCGTGTCGGTCAGCCACCTGGCGCCCCATCTGCCCGAGTCGCTCTATGCGCTGTTCCAGATGGCCTTTGCTGTCATCACCACCACCTTGATCATTGGCGCCGTGGTCGAGCGCATGCGCTTTTCGGCGCTGCTGCTGTTCTCGGGGCTGTGGAGCGTGCTGGTCTATGCGCCGGTGGCCCACTGGGTCTGGGAGAGCGATGGCTGGCTCAACAAGCTGGGCGCGCTGGACTTTGCCGGTGGCGCGGTGGTGCACGTCAATGCGGGCGTCTCGGCCCTCGTCTGCGCGGCCATGCTGGGCCGGCGCCAGGGCTATGGCCGCCAGGCCTTTGAGCCGCACAGCCTGGGCTGGACGGCGATGGGCGCCGCGCTGCTGCTGATTGGCTGGTTTGGCTTCAATGCCGGCTCGGCGCTGTCGGCCGATGGCCGTGCCGCGCTGGCGATGCTGGTGACCATGGTGGCGGCCGCTGCGGGCGCGCTGTCCTGGATGCTGGTGGAGTGGTGGGTGCGCGGCGCGCCCACCTTGCTGGGCGTGCTCTCTGGCCTGATTGGGGGCCTGGTGGCCATTACCCCGGCAGCCGGTTTTGTGCAGGTGGGCGGCGCGGTCGCCATTGGCCTCATTGCGGGCGTGGCCTGCTTTTGGGGCGCCACCTGGCTCAAGCGCCGCCTGGGTGTGGATGACTCGCTTGATGTGTTTGGCGTGCACGGCGTGGGCGGCATTGCCGGCTCGCTGCTCACCGCCTTGTTTGCCGACCGCGCCATTGCCGGTGTGGATGCGACCGTGCTCAACCAGCTGGTGGCCGTGGCGGCGGTGGCCGTCTACAGCGCAGCGGGCACCGCTATTTTGCTGACCATCATCCGGGTGCTGCTGCCTTTGCGGGTGACGGCGCAGCAGGAGCTGGATGGCTTGGACCAAAGCCTGCACCAGGAAAGCCAGCATTGAGAGTCGCTCACACGCCCCTGGATACGTCGTTGCAAACCCTTGTCGTACGCGGTGTACAGCCTACGGATTTGCGCCTCGTCTCCACCGCAAACCTGCGGTGTGCGGGGCCGTGTTAGCGCCTCTTGTTGAGGCAGGTTGCGCCGCCTGGGGCGCGCAGCCTATCCATCAGGTTCTGCCACGGAGGAGCTTGTATGAATGACAGTGAACGCCTGGCCATCGCCGCGCATTTGCATGTGGCGCTGCGCCGCAAGACGGGCCGGGTCACCGATACCGAGTGGATGGCCAGCGATACCGCCTACGGCCAGGCCATGGCCCAGTTTGCGCTGAACCATGCCCGCAGCAACCAGGATGCGGAGCTGGAGCGGCTGGCGCTGCGTTTTGCGGCCAGCTTGCCGGGCGCGCCAGCACCGGCGGCAGCAACCATGGCCGCTGCGGCGGCAGGGCCGGCTGCGGATGCCGTTGCGCCGGGCCTGGTGGCTAGCGCCAAGCGCTATGTAGGCGGCTTGCGTTGAAGGGATAGCGAGAGAGGGAGGGAAGGGGAAGCCTGGGAACAGAAATAGATCGAAATGGAACAAATGATCCAATAATATATTGAAAAATTACAAATGATCCTTATACTGTGCGTATCGCTGCCGGCGCAGGGCTGGTGACGCATTGTGAAGGAGTGCTCGCATGAGCCATGTCATCCATCGTTCTCTGGCCCAGGTTCCTCTTGTTGCGGTCGGCGGCAAAGGCGTGGAATTGTTTGACCAGGCCGGCAAGGCCTACCTGGATGCCAGTGGCGGCGCGGCGGTCTCGTGCCTGGGCCATGCGCACCCGGATGTGCTGGCGGCGATGCACCGCCAGCTTGACCAGCTGGCCTATGCCCACACCAGCTTTTTCACCACCGAGGTGCAAGAGGCGCTGGCCGACCACCTGGTCGCGCATGCGCCAGCGGGCATGACGGATGTCTACTTTGTCTCCGGCGGCTCCGAGGCGGTCGAGGCCGCGCTGAAAATGGCGCGCCAGTATTTTGTCGAGATCGGCCAGCCCGAGCGCACCCACTTTGTCGCGCGCCGCCAAAGCTACCACGGCAACACCCTGGGCGCCTTGGCCGTGGGCGGCAATGAATGGCGGCGCAAGCAGTTTGCCCCCATCCTGATGGACGTGGGGCGCGTGGCCCCCGCCTATGAATACCGCGACCGCCTGGACGGCGAGAGCCAGCCCGCCTATGTGGAGCGTTTGCTGGCCGAGATCGATGCCAAGTTCCAAGAGCTGGGCCCAGACAAGGTGATCGCCTTTGTCGCCGAGCCGGTGGTGGGCGCGACCCTGGGCGCGGTGGCCGCCCCTGCCGGCTACTGGCAGGGCCTGCGTGCGCTCTGCGACCGCTATGGCATCTTGCTGATCGCCGATGAGGTGATGTGCGGCATGGGCCGCACCGGCACCCTGCATGCGGTCGAGCAAGAGGGCATCAGCCCCGACCTGATGACCATTGCCAAAGGCCTGGGCGGCGGCTACCAACCGATTGGCGCGGTGCTGGCGCAGCGCAAGATTGTGGACGCCATGCGGCGCGGCAGTGGCCTGTTCCAGCATGGCCACACCTACATCGGCCATGCAATGGCGGCGGCCGCCGCGCTGGCAGTGCAGCAGGTGATACAGCGCGACCAGCTGCTGCCCCAGGTGCTGGCACGCGGCGCCTATCTGCAAAAGCAGCTGCATGCGCGTTTTGACGCGCACCCGCATGTCGGCGATATCCGGGGCCGGGGCCTGTTCTGGGGCGTGGAGCTGGTGCAGGACCGCAGAAGCAAGGCGACCTTTGACCCGGCGTTCAAACTGCATGCCAAGGTCAAGGCGCAGGCCTTGGCCCATGGCTTGCTGTGCTACCCCATGGGTGGCACGATCGATGGCCTGCATGGCGACCATGTGCTGCTGGCGCCGCCTTTTATCAGCAGCGAGGCCGAGCTGGACCAGGTGGTCGAGCGCCTGGGCGATGCGATTGACAAAGTGCTGGCCCAGCAACCGGTAGCCGCCTGAATACGCCCCCGAAACGATCTGAAAGAACCCATCCGATGACGTCCTCCCAGGACCGCATGCCGCCCCTGCCCCCCGAGGCCTGGAGCGAAGAGCAGCGCCGCTATGCCCAGCCCATCATCGATGGCCCGCGCGGCGCGCTGATATCGCCCTTTGTGCCCTTGCTGCGCAGCCCCGAGCTGATGGACCACACCCAGCGCCTGGGCGAGTACCTGCGCTACCGCAGTGCCATCGGCGTGCGCCTGACCGAGCTGGCGATTCTGGTTACGGCCCGCCAGTGGACGCAGCAGGTGGAATGGGCCATCCATGCACCGATTGCGCTGCGCGAAGGCCTGAGCCAGGCCACCGTGGACGCCGTGGCCCAAGGCCGCCGCCCCGATGCGATGCCTGAGGATGAGGCCGTTGTGCATGACTTCTGCATCGAGCTGCACCTGCAGCGCCAGGTGAGCGACGCCACCTGGGCGCGCGCGCAGCAGCTGTTTGGCGACAAGGGCGTGATGGACCTGATCGGCATCAATGGCTATTACAGCCTGCTGTCGATGGTGATGAATGCAGCGCGCACGGCGGTGCCAGCATCCACCGCCCAGCCATTGGCGCCCTTGGCCTGATGTGATGGCTGCCGCATCGCCGACAATGGGCCGATGCGTTTTCATTCCAACGACCAGCCCCTTTGGTCCCTTGAACCCCTGACCGCGCAGCACCTTGAGGGCCTGATGCAGGTGCAGCTGGCCTGCTATGGCGCGGACTTTATGGAGAGTGCCGCGCTGTATGCGGCGCGCTTGGCCAGCCCGGTGCAGTGCTCGCTGGTGGCCGTGCAGCAAGGCCAGGTGCTGGCCTATCTGGCCGCCTACCGCTCCGTGCTGGGCAAGGTGACCCCGCTGCATGGCGGCTTTGCTGGTGCAGCGCCTGCTGACACGCTGTACCTGCATGACATGGCCGTCGCGCCCGAGCGCGCTGGCGAGGGCCTGGCCTCTGCGCTGCTGCAGGCGATGCTGCAGCAGGCGCAGGCTGATGGGTTGCGCTACTCGGCGCTGGTGTCGGTGATGGGCTCGCAGCCGTACTGGCAGCGCAAAGGCTATGCAGCGCTGCTGCCCTGGTCGGCCCAGGAGCGTGAGGCCTTGCTGAGCTACGGCGAGGATGCGCAGTACATGGCGCAAGCTTTGGTCTGAGTCCAAACCCCGGGCGCAAAAAAGGCCAGCACGGGGCTGGCCTTGGCATCTTGCATTTAATGCCGCTTACTGGTGGATATTGCCTTCAACGGCGTTGACGCGCACTTCCACCTCGGTATTGGCCGCGTTGAGGATCTTGACGTCATAGGTCAGCACGCCCAGGTGGTCGTCCAGGTCCACTTCGATGGCCTTGCCGGGGGTGTGCTTCAAGGCGGTGGCGATGGCATCGTTGATGCCGATCTTGGCGGCAGCCAGGCGGTCGGTGTCCTTTTTCTCGGCGGCGCCATCGTCCTTGTTTTCCGTCACCTTGGCGGCGTCCAGCGCGCTGAACTTGAGCTTGATCTCACGGCCCTGGGCGTTGATGCCGCTGACTTCGTAGATGGGCTGCTTTTTCTTGGTATCGATCTCGGCCTTGAGCACCTTGAGGCCATGCTGGCTCTGCGCGCTCTGGACGGCCTGGGCCAGGTCGAAGCGGGCCGCTTGCACGGCGGCGATCTTGTCGGCGGTGCTGGCCAGGGCGCTGCCGCTCAGCGATGCCAGGGCGAGCGTCAAGGCCAGAGCGGTGGTGGAGAGGGTGCGTTGCATGGTCAATCCTTTCAAGCGGTAGCTAACAAACGATAGTCAGTATAAATAATATTAATAGAATTTTATTGGCGATAGCTTGCGCATTGTCAGTGTTTGCCCAAGCCCTTGGGGTAGGCGGTGGCCCTGCACCGACGTAGGCCAAGACTGGCGTATAGGACGCCGCGAACGGCAGGCCGCTAAAATGCGGCCTTTGTCGCTTTTTTCTTCCTCCACTCCCATGGTCAACAATCAGAATATGGCGAATGCGATCCGCGCACTCGCAATGGATGCCGTTCAACAAGCCAATTCCGGCCACCCCGGTGCGCCGATGGGCATGGCCGACATGGCAGTGGCCTTGTGGAGCAAGCACCTCAAGCACAACCCGCTCAATCCCCAGTGGATCAACCGCGACCGTTTCATCCTGTCGAACGGCCACGGCTCGATGCTGATTTACGCGCTGCTGCACCTGACCGGCTACGACCTGCCGATCAGCGAGCTGAAGAACTTCCGCCAGCTGCACAGCAAGACCCCGGGCCACCCCGAAGTGGACATCACCCCCGGTGTGGAGACGACCACCGGCCCGCTGGGCCAGGGCGTGACCAATGCCGTGGGCTTTGCGCTGGCAGAAAAGCTGCTGGCCGCTGAATTCAACCGCCCCGGCCACGATGTGGTGGACCACCACACCTATGTGTTCCTGGGCGATGGCTGCCTGATGGAAGGCATCAGCCACGAAGCCTGCGCACTGGCCGGCGCCTGGAAGCTGAACAAGCTGATCGCGCTGTACGACGACAACGGCATCTCGATCGACGGCAAGGTGCAGCCCTGGTTTGTGGACAACAGCGCCCAGCGTTTTGAAGCCTACGGCTGGAACGTGATCGGCCCGATCGACGGCCACGACCCCAAGGCCGTGAGCGACGCGATTGCCAAGGCCAAGAAGGTGGCTGACAAGCCCAGCTTCATCATCTGCAAGACTTCCATCGGCAAGGGCAGTCCCAACCGCCAGGACACCAGCAAGGCCCACGGCGAGCCGCTGGGTGCCGAAGAAATCGGCCTGACCCGCGCCGCGCTGGGCTGGACCTCGGCCCCGTTCGAGATCCCTGCCGACGTCTACGAAGCCTGGGACCACAAGACCTTTGGCGCCAAGGCCGAATCCACCTGGGATGCGCAGTTTGCCGAATACGCCAAGGCCTTCCCCGAGCTGGCCGCAGAACTGAAGCGCCGCATGGCCGGCGACCTGCCCAAGCAGTTTGCCCAAGTGGCCGTGGAAGCCGTGGCCCAGGCCCACACCCAGGGCGAGACCGTGGCCAGCCGCAAGGCCAGCCAGCTGGCGCTGGAAGCCTTTACCGCTGCCATGCCTGAGCTGCTGGGCGGCTCGGCCGACCTGACCGGCTCCAACCTGACCAACACCAAGTCGACCCCCGCTTTCCGCGTGGACGACAGCGGCGCTGTGGTCAAGACCGAAGACGGCAAGATCGGCCGCCACATCAACTACGGTGTGCGCGAGTTCGGCATGGCCGCCATCATGAATGGCGTGGCGCTGCATGGCGGCTTCATCCCCTACGGTGGCACCTTCCTGACCTTCAGCGACTACAGCCGCAATGCCATCCGCATGGCTGCGCTGATGAAGCGCCGCGTGGTGCATGTGTTCACCCATGACTCCATCGGTCTGGGCGAAGACGGCCCCACCCACCAGTCGATCGAGCACGCCGCCAGCCTGCGCCTGATCCCCAACCTGGATGTGTGGCGCCCGGCCGATACGGCAGAGACCACCGTGGCCTGGAGCGTGGCACTGACCAACCGCAACAAGCCCACCGCGCTGCTGCTGTCGCGCCAGAACCTGCCTTATGCGCCCAAGAATGGCGACGCGATCGGCAACATCAGCCGCGGCGCCTATGTGCTGTCCGAGCCCTCGGACATCGGCCTGAACAAGAAGGCGCAAGCCGTGATCATCGCCACCGGCTCGGAAGTGCAGCTGGCCTTGAAGGCCCAGCGCCTGCTGGCTGAGCGCAAGATCGCCGTGCGCGTAGTCTCGATGCCGAGCACGACCACCTTCGACCGCGAAGACGTAGCCTACAAGCGCAGCGTGCTGCCCGCTGGCCTGCCACGCGTGGCCGTCGAGATGGGTGTGACCGACTTCTGGTGGAAGTACGGTTGCGCGGCCGTGGTGGGTATTGACTCCTACGGCGAGTCGGCCCCCGCCGGCGTGCTGTTCGAGCACTTTGGCTTTACCGCCGACAACGTGGCCAACACGGTGCAAGTGGCGCTGCAAAAGCATTAATCGCTCAGCGCCTCAGCAACCAATAACGCAGGGATGCGGGCCGCAGGGCCTGCAGCCTGCGTTTTTTTATGCCTGTTGCTGGGAGATCGCGGTAGCTGGCAGGGCAGTGCTTATCGGCCCAGGCCTTCGCCGTCGTGGCGGTGCGATTGCGTGGGCTCGGACGCCACATCGAACGCGATAAAGGCCAGCACGAGTTGGACGCCCAGGATGATGGGCAGTGCGCTGACCATGACGGTGCCCGCGGTGGTGGCCACATTGGAGACGATGGACTGGACCCAGTGGAACAGGCCAAACACGGTGCCCCAGGTGATGAGCAGCAGGCCCAACGGCAGCTCCAGCGAGGCCACCGACATGCCGCGCAGGTAGTAGTTGTAGAAAATGCGCTTGCAGAAGTTGCGCAGATGGCCGCTCATGAACTCGGTCAGCACCTTGGAGATCTTGAGGTTGCTGACCTCGTCCTCGTAGCGCGAGTCGATGGGGATGTCCAGAACCACCGCGCGCACCGTGTTCAGGCGGAACAGCATGTCGGTCTCGAAAAAATAGCGCTGGCTGATCTTGTGCAGCGGCAGCTGCGCGGCCGTGCTGGCGGCAATGGCGGTAAAGCCATTGGTGGGGTCAAAGCTGCTCCAGTAGCCGGTGGAGAACTTGGTCATGAACGACAGCACCGCATTGCCAAAGATGCGGATGCGTGGCATGCGGGCGATCTTTTCGAGGTTGAAAAACCGGTTGCCCTTGGTGTAATCGGCGCGGCCACTGGCAATGGGGGCCACAAAGCGGGGCACCAGGGTCGGGTCCATCTGCCCGTCGCCATCGATCTTGACGAGCACGCCATAGCCGTCTGCAATTGCTGCGCGGTAGCCCGCCATCACGGCGCCGCCAACGCCCAGGTTGACCTCGTTGAACAGCACCCGCACGCGCGCGTCGGGGCAGTGCTCCTGCACAAAGCGGCCGCTGCCGTCGGGGCAGCAGTCGTCGACGATGTAGATGCCATCGACCTCTGGGCCGATCTCGGCAATCACCGCCAGGATATGGCGCGTCACCTTGTAGCAGGGAATGACGACTGCCGTGCGCAGGCTGGAAGGCGAAGAGGGGAGCGACTGGCTCATGGCGTTTGTGAGGCGGCCCACCATCTGGGGCAGTGTTGCTGCAGGCTGTTGAAAGGATGCCGGGAGGGCGCCCGTGCTGGCAAGGATTGTTGCACAGCCTGGGGCCCGGGCCGGCAACGGCTGGTGCGCGCTGGCAGTCACGCCGGCGATAGCTGGCGCTGGGCTGGCAATGGCCCACTATTCCAGGGCCCAGCCAGTGTTCTCTACAATACGCGGCAAAATCAGACCGCCCCTCCTCGCACCTCCCCGGCCCGCTCTCTGTAGCATGCCCCTGGCTGCGGTTTGGCAGGTCTGGCCCCTCCGGCAAGTGGCGCCAGCGGCAGCGAGCGTGGCCCAGGCCGGCGGGCATGCGGCATTTCATTACTTGGAGATCACTATGGCAATCAAGGTAGGCATCAACGGCTTTGGCCGTATCGGCCGCAATGTGCTGCGCTCTGCAGTGCAGAATTTTTCCGATATCGAAATCGTTGCGATCAACGACCTGCTCGAGCCTGACTACCTGGCCTACATGCTGCAGTACGACAGCGTGCACGGCCGCTTCCAGGGCACGATTGCCGTCGAAGGCAACACCCTGATCGTCAACGGCAAGAAGATCCGCCTGACGCAAGAGCGCGACCCTGCCAACCTGAAGTGGGACGAAGTCGGCGCCGATGTGGTGATCGAATCGACCGGCCTGTTCCTGACCAAGGAAACGGCACAAAAGCACATCGATGCGGGCGCCAAGAAGGTGATTCTGTCGGCCCCGTCGAAGGACGACACCCCCATGTTCGTGTTTGGCGTGAACTGCAAGACCTATGCCGGTCAAGCGATCATCTCCAACGCATCGTGCACCACCAACTGCCTGGCCCCTGTGGCCAAGGTGCTCAACGACAAGTGGGGCATCAAGCGCGGCCTGATGACCACCGTGCACGCAGCGACTGCCACCCAAAAGACCGTGGACGGCCCCTCGAACAAGGACTGGCGCGGCGGCCGTGGCATTCTGGAAAACATCATCCCATCGAGCACCGGCGCTGCCAAGGCCGTGGGCGTGGTGATTCCTGAGCTGAACAAGAAGCTGACCGGCATGTCCTTCCGCGTGCCTACGTCTGATGTGTCCGTGGTCGACCTGACCGTGGAGCTGAACAGCGAAGCGACCTACGAAGAGATCTGCGCCGAAATGAAGGCCCAGTCGCAAGGCGCGCTCAAGGGCGTGCTGGGTTACACCGAAGACAAGGTCGTGGCCACCGACTTCCGTGGCGAGACCTGCACCTCGGTGTTCGATGCCGAAGCCGGTATTGCCCTGGACAAGACCTTTGTGAAGGTCGTCTCCTGGTACGACAACGAGTGGGGCTACTCGAACAAGTGCCTGGAGATGGTGCGCGTCGTCACCGCCAAGTAAGCGCCTGGCGCGGTCTGTGCCCGGGCGATGGCCCGGGGCATGCGACACACACAACCAGCACCGGCAACGGCGCTGGTTTTTTTGTGCCCGTTTGCAACCGTGCTTGGGCAGAAAGGCCTATATTGCCTTATCAAATTGAGGAGATCTACCGATATGGCGCAGCAGGCACAAGCCCAGGCACAGAGCACGAACAGCAATTACCGCGTGGATCTGCAAGATCCGCAGGGCCATCTGTGGCATGGCGATGAGCCCCAGGCCGTTGGTGGGGGCGATACGGCCCCCAGCCCCATGCAGCTGCTGCTGTCGGCCCTGGGTGCTTGCACGACGATTACGGTGCAGATTTATGCACAGCGCAAGGCCTGGCCACTGACGGGGGTGCGGGTGGAGCTGGCGCTCAACCCCGATGGCGCCGCCGCAGCGGGCAACGACATCGTGCGCCGCATTCACCTGGAGGGTGATCTGAGCGACGAGCAGCGCAGCCGGCTCCAGCAGATTGCAGAAGCCTGCCCCGTGCACAAGTTGTTGGTGGGGGAGGTGCGGGTGGTCACAGCGCTGGCTTGAGGCTGGCCGGACACCCAATAAAGCGCGCAGGCCGTACAGAGCGGCATGCAGGTGAAAGCGCTTTGCAGCGCTTGAAAACGTTCAGAGTGGCTCACACAACCTGGGGAAGATGCACAAAGCGGTTAAGGAAATTAACAGCTCTGTAGCAAGGTTTCAAAGGCCGTGGTCGTCGCTCTTATTGCACAACGATATTGTTGTGGTCGATGTGGTAGTCAAAGTCGGGCTTGGCCAGCGACACGGTCACGGGTTGGCCCTCGATGGTCCAGGACAGCACAAAGCTGGCGATGGCCGTCGAGACATCGACTTCCATGGGGCTTGGGATGGTTTCGAGCTGACCGTCGCCGATGCGGTGCTGAACAATGCCTACCACGCGAGCCTTGAAGTTCTCGGGGTAGTTGTGGGAGTGTTGAGTCGTCATTGGTTGTCTCCTTTCAATGAGGGGGCACCGAATTCCAGCCTGGCATCATGCGTTGCCAAGCCGGAGTCATGGAAGCCGCCAGCACGACCTGGCAAATCTGAGAGTTGCACCGGCTGCCAGAGCGAATCCCTGGGAGCCTGTCGTCGCGCCAGCTGCTGCCGGGCGCTAACACGTTGGAATATGTGGCAGTGATGCCCTCTCTGGTCATCACGTCCGCACCACTTGTTTGTACCATACCCGCAAGACAGTCACGTGTAGGTCTGTTTCGGCGGAATGTGCGCGCCCTTCGCGCAAGCGCTCCCGCCCCCGATGAAGGAGATGGAATATGAGTATCGATAACAAGGCCTTGCGGCATTACCCCGGGCGCATTGCGGATGTGGGCGGTGTGCCGGTGCTGCGCGCGCTGCCCCAGCGCGGACGGCGCATGGTGGGCGCCTGGTGTTTTCTGGACCATGCGGGCCCCTCGCACTTTGAGAGCGGGCCTGGCATGCAGGTGGGCCCGCACCCCCACACCTGTTTGCAGACCTTCACCTGGATGATCGAGGGCGAGATCCTGCACCGCGACAGCCTGGGCAGCGAGCAGCCGATCCGCCCCGGCCAGGTCAACCTGATGACCGCCGGCAAGGGCATTGCGCATTCGGAAGAGAGCCTGGGCAAGCCGGACTTTCATGCGGTGCAGCTGTGGATAGCGCTGCCCAAGGACCAGCGCTTTATGCCGCCGCGCTTTCAGCACTACCCGCAGCTGCCCCGGCTGCAGGAACAAGGCATCCAGATGACGGTGCTGGCGGGCGATTGGCTGGGCCAGCAGGCACCCACCGAGGTGCACAGCCCGCTGGTAGCCGTCGATATGGAAGCGGCGCAGGCCAGCAGTGCCAGCCTGGCGTTGCGGCCCGATTTTGAATACGCGGTGCTGTGCCTTTACGGCGAAGTGCAGGTCAATGGCGAGCCGGCCCCCAGCAACGAACTGGTTTACCTGCCCGATGGCCAAACCAGCCTGGATCTGCAATGCGGCGCCGGCAGCCGCTGCATTCTGCTGGGCGGCACGCCCTATGAAGGCGGCGTGATGATCTGGTGGAACTTTGTCGGCCAGAGCCAGAAAGAGATCGAGGGCTTTTTGCGCGACTGGCAAAACGGTGAAGGCTTTGGGGCGCCGGTGGCCTCGCCGCTGCCGCCGCTGGTGCCACCGTCGCTCGAAGGCGTGCACCTGCGCAGCCCGGGCGAGGCGCCCGCCAAGGACTAAGATTCGCTAACACAACCCTTGATACGTCGTTGCCGAGCCTTGTCGTACTACTGTACTGCCTGCGGCTCGGCGCCTAGTCGTGGACGCCTAGTCTCAACCGCAAACCTTCGGTTTGCTGAGTCGTTTTAGCGACTCTAAGCAGTGCTGGCTGTGCGGCGCTGCAGCGTAAAAGGCGGCAGGCTGGCCAGCAGCCGCTGGCCATAGCCGGTGCGCACCAGGCGTTTGTCGTAGCAGTAGACATGGGCCTGGTCCACCTCGGTGCGGATCGCGCGCCCGACCCACTGGGCCAGGCGGATGGCGGTGGCGGGCACCACAATCTCGCTGAAGGGGTCGCGGCCCGAGTTTTTCAGCCATTCGGCGCGGGCCTCATCCACGGGGTCATCGGGCGGCGCAAAGGGCAGCTTGGTGATGAACAGCGATTCGCACAGCGCGCCAGGCAGGTCCAGCCCTTCGCCAAAGCTTTGCATGCCAAAGATGATGCTGGGCATGCCCGCGGCCACACGCTCGCGGTGCTGGTGCAGCAGCTGGCTGCGTGGCAAGGTGTTTTGCACCAGCACATGCTGGCGCATCGCGGTGGGCAGTGCATCAACGGCCAGGCGCATCTGCTCGCGTGAGGTGAACAGCACCAGGCCACCCGATTGCACCTGGGCCAGGTCTTCCAGCAGCGCATCGACCATCTCGTTGGCAAACTGCTGGGGCGTGCGCGGATCGGCCTGGGTCTCGGTGACGATCAGGCTGCCTTGTTCGGCATAGTTGAAGGGGCTGGCGACCTCCAACGTAGAGACGGCCGGGTCGTTGTAGAGGCCCGACTCGCGCAAGAAGAAATCGAACTGACCGCCGCTGGTGAGCGTGGCCGAGGTCAGCACCGCGCCGCGCACCTGGCTCCACAAGTGGTGGCGCAAGGTGGAGCCGGGGATTACTGGGCTTGCATAGGCCTTGATCGCGACAAAATCGCCCACGACATCCAGGGTGAACCATTTGGCAGCCGGCACGCTGCCCTGGGGCGCATCCTGCAGCAGCAGCTGGGTGGTGTCATGCACGGCCTCCAGGCGCGGGGCCAGGCTGCCCACCTGGGCATACAAGGTGGACAGGCGCTTGGCCTCGTCGGGCCGGTCGCGCATCTGCGAGCGCAGGGCCTTGGAGATGGCCTGCAGCACATCCAGAAAAGCGCTGGCATGGTGCGCGGCTTGGGCCAGCGGCTCGACCAGCGCGGGCGGCAGCTCGCCCCGCGGCAGGCGCACGCGGGCGGGGCCCCGGCCGCCCGACTGCAGCTGCTGGCGCATGCCCTCGCCGTATTCATCCATCAGCAGCCTGGCGCAATCTTGCAAATGCTGGCGCAACTGGCCCGAGTGGCGCGGGATATCGGCAATCTCGCTGACTTCGACCAAGGCGCCCACGCGCTGGGCGCGGCTGGCGAGCTTGTCGATCCAGGTGAGCTGGCTCAGGTTCATCTCGCAGGCGAACTGCGACAGCGCAGTGGCGGGCAGGGGGGGGGCCTCGTCCAGGATCAGCAGGCAGTTGTCCAGCTCGGGCAGCAGGCGTGCGCCCAGGGTGGACAGCAGCAGATCATGGTTAGCCACCAGCACCTGGGCCTGGACCAGGTCCTTGCGTTTTTCGTAATAGCTGCAGCTGCCAAACACCGGGCAGTGCTTGCCGGTGCAGGAGCTGCCTTCGGCGGCGACCGGGCTCCAGACCTCGGGCTCGGGCGGCGTATCCAGGCTGTCGCGGTCGCCATCCCAGCCCCGGGTGGTCAGCGCATCGGCCATGCTGGTGTAGAACTGCAGGCGCGCGGCGTTTTCTTGCGGGCTGCGCTGCGACTGGCGTGCCTGCGCCGCTTCTTCGGGAAAGAAATCGTCGTCGATGGGCTCGCCGCCCTCCGCACCATCCCCCTGGACCACGCTGGCCAGGCGCTCAAGCTTGAGCTTGCAGACATAGCGGCCCCGGCCCTTGGCCAGCGCGTATTTGAAGGGCTGGTCCATCTGCTGGGCCAGCGCCGGTAAATCCTTGTTCACCAGCTGCTCCTGCAGCGCGACGGTCGCCGTCGAGATCAGCACCCGGGTGCCCCGCTGCAGTGCCATCGCAATCGCCGGCACTGCATAGGCGAGCGACTTGCCCACCCCCGTGCCCGCCTGGATCACCGCAATGGCGCGCTGTGGCTCCTCGTCCTCTTCGAGCTTGCCCAGCTGGGCAGCTGCAAAAGTCTCGGCCACTTTCTCCGCCATCAGCCGCTGGCCGGGGCGCGAGCGAAAGCCACCCTCGACATTGACCATGCGATCGAAGGCGGAAACAGCGCTGCGGGCCCATTCGGAACTAGACATAGGCGGGGAGTGTGGCATGGATTGGCCGCTATCGCGGGTACTGGGGTTTTATGCGGTAGTCGCCGAAACCCAGGCGGCTGTCAGGAGGAAGACGGACGTGCCTATCCGCTAAGCAAAGGGCTTGTAGTGACATTTGGCTGCAATCCCCGGCGTCCCTGCACAGTAGAATCATGCGGCTGTTCAAATAAGCGATTTGAGCAGGGTAAAAGAATTTTCTGTTTCAGGCAGTAAAGACGCCGCCATGGGGCATGCGCCGCTTGCGCCTTATCCGGGCCTTCGGTATGTCCCTGTGAATCAAGGTTGGAATGGCCAATTATCAAATTACGACCACCGTTCTGGGTGTGCTTTTTGCTGCGGTGATTTTGTTTCTGATCCGCGGCGACCGGCTGTATTTGCGGCTGGGCCTGTTCTGGATGGCTGTTGCCCTGCTGGCCGTATTGCTGGGCGTGTGGCCGCGTCTGCTGGACCACTTTGCCGACGAGCTGGGGATTCGTTACTCCCCCACCTTGCTGCTGGTCTGTGCAGTCGGTGTGCTGTTTATCAAGGCCCTGCATGCGGATATGGTCAATACCCGTATTGAGCGGCAGGTACGGCGCCTGAACCAAAGCCTGGCGCTGCTGCAGCTCAAAAACCAGCAAGCGGCCAACGACAAGCGCTGAGGCGCTGCTGCAACTCCTATTTACCGAGATTGATTCGAATGCCAAAACTAACGCCTGTCATTCTGTGTGGTGGCAGTGGAACCCGCCTGTGGCCTTTGTCGCGCGAGCACTATCCCAAGCAGTTTTTGAGCCTGGGAGGCGATGGCCAGTCGATGTTGCAGAACACGGCGCTGCGCTTGAATGGCGTCCACCCCGGCATTACGCAAACCAGCCCTGTGCTGGTGTGCAATGCCGACCACCGCTTTTTGGCCGCACAGCAATTGCAGGAGCAAGGTATTGCTGATGCCAAGCTGGTGCTGGAGCCCGCTGGTAGAAATACTGCCCCTGCGCTGACCTTGGCCGCCTTGGCTGCAGACGCCGATGCGGTATTGCTGGCCATGCCGGCCGACCATGTGATGACGCGCCCCGAGCAATTGCACCGAGCCGTTGAAGCGGCTTGGCCGCTGGCCAGCGAAGGCGCGATGGTGACTTTTGGCATTGTGGCCAACCGCCCCGAGACGGGTTATGGCTATATCCAAAAGGGCGCTGCAGACAGCAATGGTGCTTTTGGCATCGAGAGCTTTGCCGAGAAGCCAACCCTGGAACTGGCCGAGCAGTACCTGCGCAGCGGCCAGTACCTGTGGAACAGCGGTCTGTTCATGGTGCGTGCCGACCAGTGGCTCAAGGCCATGGCCGCCCTGCAGCCCACGATGCTACAGGCCTGCGAGCAGGCCATGGCGCAGAGCAGCCGAGATATGGACTTTATCCGCCCCCATGCCGAACTGTTTGGCGCCTGCCCAGCCGATTCCATCGACTATGCGGTGATGGAAAAGTTGCCGGTTCGCCCCGAGCTGGGTGTGCCCGCACGCGTAGTGCCGCTCGATGCCGGCTGGTCCGATTTGGGGGCCTGGGATGCCCTGTGGGATGTATTGCCGCGTGATGCACAAGGCAATGCCGGCAGTGGCGAGACCCTGGCCATCGACACCAACAACAGCCTGCTGTTCTCCGAAAGCCGCCTGATCGCTGCCGTGGGAATGGACAATGTGGTGATCGTCGAGACCCCCGATGCGGTATTGGTGGCCGACAAATCCCGTACCCAGGATGTGAAGAAAGTGGTGGCTGAGCTCAAGGCCCAGAACCGTAGCCTGGCCTCGGCCCACCGCAAGGTGCACCGCCCCTGGGGCTGGTACGACAGCATCGACAGCGGCAGCCGTTTCCAGGTCAAGCGTATTGTCGTCAATCCGGGCGGACAACTGAGTTTGCAGATGCACCACCACCGTGCCGAGCACTGGATTGTGGTCAAAGGTACGGCGGAGGTGACCAAGGGCGACCAGACCTTTCTGCTCAGCGAAAACGAATCAACCTATATTCCGCTGGGCCATGTGCACCGGCTGGCCAACCCCGGCATGGTGCCACTAGAAATCATTGAAGTGCAGTCGGGCAGCTACCTGGGTGAGGATGATATTGTTCGGTTTGAGGATACCTATGGGCGTGCGCCCGATCTGGTGAGCGGCAAATGAGTTTGCCGGGCTTGTCGATGATGCGTGCGCTATGGGCGTACCGCAGTTTTGTGTGGAGCAGCGTCATGCGCGAGTTCCATGGCAAATACCGAGAGTCGCTGCTGGGTGCTTTCTGGTCGGTGGCCAATCCGCTGACGATGATCATCATCTACACGGTGGTGTTTGGGCAGCTGATGCGCAACACCTTGCCCGGCCATGAGCAGACGCCTTTCGCCTTCAGCATCTACCTGTGCGCCGGTGTCGTCACCTGGAGCCTGTTTGCCGAGATGCTGTCCCGGCTGAACAATGTGTTCCTGGAGCATGGCAACCTCATCAAGAAATCCAATTTCCCCAGGATCTGCCTGCCCGTCATCGTCACCGTCTCGGCGTTGATCAACTTTGGCATCGTCTTTGCGCTGTACCTGGCATTTCTTGCACTCATTGGCCACTGGCCGGGTATTGCGCTGCTGGCGGTGCTGCCGCTGCTGGCATTGCAGATCCTGTTTGCCTTGGGTCTGGGCGTTTTTCTGGGCACGCTTAATGTGTTCTTCCGGGACGTGGGCCAACTCACCGGGGTGGTGCTGCAGTTCTGGTTCTGGTTGACGCCGATCGTCTATACCCTGCCTGCGTTGCCGCCCCAGGTGCGGAGTCTGGTGGCGCTGAACCCCATGCAGCCCTTGATGGCCGCCTACCAGCAGATCTTTCTGGACAAGACGCTGCCAGCCTTTGGCCCGCTGCTGCCATTGCTGATGCTGACTGCGGGCTTTCTGCTGCTGGGCGCTTACTTTTTCCAGGCCCGCGTGGGTGAGCTGGTGGATGAGCTGTGATGACTGCGCTGACTGTTACCAATATCGGCAAGGCCTACAAACGCTACCCCAGCAAATGGATGCGGGCCTGGGAGTGGATCACGCAACGCACCAGCCACGAAAAAACCTGGGTGCTGCGTGACATCAATTTCACGGTGCAACCGGGCGAGGCGGTGGGCATCATCGGTGTCAATGGCGCCGGCAAGAGCACCTTGCTCAAGATCATCACCGGAACCACACAGCCCACTCAGGGAAAGATCAGCAGCCAGGGCCGTGTGGCAGCTTTGCTGGAGCTGGGCATGGGTTTTCACCCCGACTTCACGGGCCGGCAGAACGTTTTCATGGCAGGGCAGTTGCTGGGCTTGAAACAGGAAGAAATTGCTGCCAGTTTGCCCGCCATTGAAGCGTTTGCTGAGATTGGCGACTACATCGACCGCCCCGTGCGCATGTATTCCAGCGGCATGCAGATGCGCCTGGCATTCAGCGTCGCCACCGCTGTGCGCCCCGACCTGCTGATCGTGGACGAGGCCTTGTCGGTGGGCGATGCCTACTTCCAGCACAAGAGCTTCAGCAAGATTCGGGAGTTTCGGCAACTGGGAACGTCGCTGTTGATCGTCTCGCACGACCGTGGCGCCATCCAGAGCCTGTGTGACCGTGCCATTTTGTTGGAGCGCGGCTTTGTCATCAAGGATGGTGCTCCGGAAGAGGTGATGGACTATTACAACGCCTTGATCGCGGAAAAGGAAAACGCCACGGTGGAGGTCAAGCGGCTGCAAGATGGGCGCGCACAAACCCGGTCGGGGACAGGAGAAGCTCGGGTCCAGGGCATCAGGCTGCTCAATGCCAAAGGCGAGGCTGTTGAATATGTGAATGTGGGCGAGCCAGTCCAGCTGGACGTGCAAATCCGCCTGCATGCCGACTTGCCCGAGCTGGTACTGGGCTACATGATCAAGGATCGTCTGGGTCAGCCGGTCTTTGGCACCAACACCTACCACCTGGGCACGGACTTGAAGCAGCTCAAGCAGGGCGAGACACTGAATTTGCGGTTCTCCTTCCCGGCCAATATGGGCCTGGGATCGTATTCGGTGTCCACCGCGCTGCATACCTCGGACTCCCATCTCGCTGCCAACTATGAGTGGCAGGATCTGGCGCTGATGTTCAACGTGGTCAATATCGATCGACAACCGTTTGAGGGGCTCAATTGGTTACCTCCTGACGTGGAATGTAAAAGATGAGTGTTGCTGGTTTTTATCGCGCCTTTGAAGATCGCCACCGTGGCTCGCGCGAATTGATTCGTGAACGTCTCCAAGTCTATCTTCCCTATATCAAACCGCTGCTGGCGCTGCACCCGCCAGCGGCGGCCCTGGATCTGGGCTGTGGCCGTGGTGAGTGGTTGGAGTGGTTGGGCCAGCTTGGTTTTCAAGCGCATGGCGTGGACCTGGATGCCGGCATGCTGGAGGCCTGTGTCTCGTTGGGCTTGTCAGTGTCGCAGCGCAGTGCGCTTGTGCAGTTGGCTGATCAAGAATCTGAGTCGCTGAGCATCGTGTCCGGCTTTCATATCGCGGAGCACTTGGAATTTGCAGATCTGGAAAAGCTGGTGATGGAGGCGATGCGGGTACTCAAGCCCGGTGGCTTGTTGATCCTGGAAACGCCGAACCCCGAAAATCTGGTTGTTGGTAGCTGCAATTTCTACATGGACCCGACGCACCAACGGCCAATCCCACCTTTGCTGCTGAGTTTCCTCGCCGAACACCAGAATTTTGCGCGGGTTGGAACACTGCGTTTGCAGGAGTCTCCCAGCCTGTATGCGCAGAGGGACATCGGACTGATGGATGTGTTGGGCGGTGCCAGTCCGGACTATGCCATCGTGGCCCAGAAGCACGCTGCGCCTGAGGCGATGGCCGGTTTTGATGCGGTGTTTGAGGCCTCTTATGGCCTGCAAATCCATCAGTTGGCTCAGCGCTACGACAGCAAGTTGACTGAACTTAGCCAACGCATTGCCAGCACGGAGATGCAGTTAATCAGCCTTTCCCGGCTATCAGAGTGCGTTGAGGAAAAGATGCAATTGGCAGCAGCGCTGGAAGCGGATAACGCTGCGTTGCGTAGCAGCTGGTCATGGCGTTTGACTGCACCGTTGCGTTGCGCTATGGGCGGCCTTGTCGGGATCAGGCAAGGGCTCCAAGAGCCTGATGCTGGCAGCAAAGTACAACCATCCATCGTTTGGATGATGGCGCAGGTACTGCGTCATCCCCGTCTGAGTAACCTGATCAATATCGGACTCATCCGATTTGCACCGGGTTTGCATGCCCGCTTGCTGGCGGTGGGGCGCAACCATGGCATGGTGGAGCAGTCAGAGGCTGCACAGCAGGAGCCGGCGATGACCTGGGCGGAGTTGACGCCCCAGGCGCGAAGGATATATACGGATTTAAATCTGGACACAGAGCCGCGCCAGGATAGCAAGGGAGGCCCGCATGCGGATCGTCATTGACATGCAGGGTGCACAGACGAGCAGCCGCCTGCGAGGTATTGGCCGGTACAGCATGGCGCTGGCCCAGGCCATGGTCCGCCACCGGGGCGAACACGAAATCATTCTGCTGCTCAATAGCATGTTCCCGGAGACGATTGCACCTATCCAGCAGGCCTTCGCCGGTCTTCTGCCGCGCAAGAACATCCGTACCTGGCATGCCCTGGCGCCCGTGGCGATGGATGTTGCCGACAATCAGCAGCGGCGGCATATTGCGGAGGCCATCAGAGAAGATGTCATCCACCAACTGCAGCCCGATGTTCTGCACATTACGAGTCTGTTCGAGGGTTTTGGGGACAATGCCGTCCACAGCATCAGGGCCTATGAAAAATCGCCGCTGGTAGCGGCCACTTTCTACGACCTGATTCCGCTGATCCAGAAGGACATCTATCTCGACCCTAACCCCCGATTCAAAAAGTCCTACGGCGAAAGAATAGAGCATCTGAAACGTGCCGATTTGCTGCTGGCGATCTCCAGTTCATCACGACAGGAGGCCATAGACCACCTGGCCTTTGAAGAAGGCAAGGTGGTGAATATTTCTGCGGCGGCAGACGATTGCTTCCAACCGCTTGCACTGGATCAGGACGCCAAGGAGGCGCTGAAGCGGCGCCTGGGGATCAAGGGGGCGTTCCTGATGTATTCCGGTGCTACCGATGATCGGAAAAATCACCTCGGTTTGATAGAAGCCTACAGTTTGTTACCCGCATCTATGCGGGAGGCGTACCAGCTGGTACTGGTGGGTGGGCTGCCTTTGGCGCATCGCCAGAAATTCGAAGGCTATGTACGCAAGCTTCGCTTGAACAAGGCCGACGTAATCATCACTGGGCGTGTCAGCGACGAAGATCTCATCGGGCTGTACAGCATTTGCGATCTCTACGTATTCCCGTCCTGGCATGAAGGCTTCGGTTTGCCGGTGCTGGAGGCGATGTCCTGTGGTGCTCCCGTTATTGGCTCCAACAACACCAGCGTTCCCGAAGTGATTGGTTTTGAACGCGCGTTATTTGACCCCTATTCGCCCCAGTCGATCGCGGACAAGATACAGGAGGTCCTGAACAACCAGACGTTGCATGCCGAACTGAAGACCCATGCCCTGATCCAGGCTGCGCAGTTCTCCTGGGAAGCCTCTGCACGGCGCAGTATTAAGGCCCTGGAGGCGCTGTATGAAAATGCCCAACGTGCAGGAGCGCCCCCGCATGTCGAGCCGACAGAGCACGCTGGCCTCCATCACCATGTGGTGGAGATCCTGAAGCGGGACAAGCAGAAGCTGGATTTGCTGCGCTTGTCGCAAATCATGGCCCGGAATGTGCAGCTCAGCAGGCCACAGCTGCTGGTCGATGTTTCCGAGCTGGTGCAGCGCGACTCGCGTTCAGGTATCCAGCGGGTGGTACGCAGCATTCTGAAAGAGTGGCTATCGTATTCTTCGGAGAAATTCGATGTGCGCTTGGTGTATGCCAATGACACCGAACTGGGCTACCGCTATGCCGCCCGCTTCGCCAAATCATTTTTGTCCCAGGATGGTCAGCTCGCAGCGCAGGCCTCAGAAGACGATGCACCGATCGATTTTTACTGCGGTGATCATTTTTTTGTACTGGACATGCAGCATGAGGTGCAGATCTTCCAGCAGCCCTTCTACCAGAGGATGCGTGAGAGAGGCGTGACGCTGCAATTCCTGGTGCACGACATCCTGCCGGTGACCATGCCTGCTTTTTTCCAGGAACGCGCGGTTGCAAACCACGAGGCATGGCTGCAAGTAGCAGCAGCAGGCGACACCGTCATTTGTGTATCTCATGCCACAGCGCAAGCACTGCAGGCCTGGATGGCTGTGCAGGCGCCAGACGGCCGCAAGCCGGAGGTGGGCGTGTTCCACCTGGGCGCAGACATCCACAGTTCCTTGCCCAGTACGGGCATGCCAGAAGATGCGGACTTCATCTTAGGGCAGCTATCAGAGCGTCCCACCTTTCTGATGGTCGGCACCCTGGAGCCTCGCAAAGGCCATGTTCAGGCTTTGGATGCCATGGAGGTCCTGTGGCAGACCCAGTGCGATGTGAATCTGGTGCTGGTTGGCAAGCTGGGCTGGCACATGGAAGAACTGGCACAGCGTCTGCACGACCACCCTGAGCGCAATCAGCGTCTTTTCTGGCTCGATGGCATCAGTGATGAGTACCTGACTCAGCTGTACCAGCACGCAGACTGCCTGCTGGCTGCATCTGTCGGAGAAGGTTTTGGTCTGCCTTTGATTGAGGCTGCCCGGCATCGATTGCCCATCATTGCGCGTGATCTGCCAGTGCTGCGGGAAGTGGCTGGCGAGTATGCCTACTACTTTAATGCAACGGATGCCGAGCAGCTCGCGCAGGCGCTGCGCCATTGGCTAAGCCTCTATGAAGCCAAGGAACACCCGGGCTCAGAGGAGATGACTTGGTTCAGTTGGAAGCAGAGTGCCCAAGATCTGTTTGAGCTGGTGCAAGGCAATCCGCCGCCGCATCTGACCACACGCGTCTCGCGCCCTGCGCTGTATCGCCAATGCCTGCCACAAGAAGAAAGCACTCCATGAAGCTGATCATTCAAATACCTTGCCTCAACGAAGCCGGCACCTTGGCCATTGCATTGCAGGCACTGCCTCGTCAGGTCGCGGGATTCGACGCCGTGGAATGGTTGATCATCGACGACGGCAGCTCAGACGATACCGTGCGCGTGGCCCAGGAAAATGGCGTGGACCACATCGTTCGCCACACGCGTAACCAAGGGCTGGCACGCGGCTTCATGACGGGGTTGGATGCCTGCCTCCGTCTGGGCGCCGATGTCATCGTCAATACAGACGCCGACAACCAGTACAACGCGCAAGATATTCCACTGCTGACCGCCCCCATCGTTGCTGGCACCGCGGACATCGTGGTGGGTGCGAGGCCGATAGAAACCATTGCGCATTTCTCACCCCTCAAGAAAATGCTGCAGAAGCTCGGTAGTTGGGTGGTGCGGGTTGCCAGCAATACCGATATACCCGATGCTCCCAGCGGTTTCCGTGCCATGGGCCGCATGGCCGCGCAGCGTTTGGTGGTCTTCAATGACTACACCTACACGCTGGAAACCATCATCCAGGCGGGCCAAAAGAACATGGCCATCACCTCGGTGCCCATCCGCGTCAATGGTGATCTGCGCCCCTCTCGTTTGGTCAAGAGCATCAGCTCCTACATCAAGCGCAGCATTGTCACCATCATTCGCATTTTCATCATCTACCAGCCCTTCAAGTTTTTCATTTCCATCGGATCGATACTTTTTGGCTTGGGTTTTTTGATTGGCCTGCGATTTTTATGGCGGTATTTTCACGGGGAAGGCTCTGGAAACATCCAGTCGCTGATCCTTTCCGGTGTACTGCTGGGGATGGGCTTTCAAACCTTCCTGGTGGCTTTCCTCGCAGATCTGCAGGCGGCCAACCGCAAACTGATGGAAGACATGCGTTTTGAATTGAAGCTGCAGAGCAGTGCGAAAGCTGTGTTGCACAGCGACAGCGAAAGGAAAACCCAGGGATGAAGATTTCCGGAGGCTTGCAGGAGCAGGGTATTGTCGTGGGGAATAATTATGATAAATACTCCTCGAAAAATCCGATAGCGCGTCGAATGGTGCAAGGTTTCTCCGATACCTTGTCATCGCTGGTGAAGAAGACCGGTGCGCAGACGATCCATGAGGTGGGCTGTGGTGAAGGCTATTGGACCTTGGGTTGGAATCGGCAGGGCATGGATGCCAGAGGCAGCGACTTTTCTGAGCAAGTGATTGCGCTTGCGCAGGACAACGCAAGGTCGCAAGGGATTTCACCCTCCATATTCTCCCAGCGCAGCATCTATGATCTCGTGCCCGCCAGTGACGGCGCAGAGCTGGTGGTGTGCTGCGAGGTGCTCGAGCATCTGGAAGATCCCCGGGCGGGTCTGGAGGCGCTCCAGCGGGTGGCCCAGGAACATGTCATTCTGAGCGTCCCGCGGGAGCCCATCTGGTGTGCGCTGAACATGGCCCGAGGCAAGTACTGGGGAGATCTGGGCAACACACCCGGGCATATCCAGCACTGGTCCAGCGATAAATTTGTCCACCTCGTCTCCGAATATTTTGAGGTCCAGGAGGTCTGCAAGCCTTTGCCGTGGACCATGCTGCGATGTAAAAAATTCCAGTCCTCCACTTGATGCCTGCCAAATTATTCTCCAAAAAATACCTGCACCTGATAGGCGGGGTGCTGGGTGTTCTAGGTATATTTTTTGTTGCAGCGCGGCTCTATAAATACGCTGACCAAATTAGCATCGCGCATTTCTCATCCCGAGAAATTTTCTGGATGGTATTGGCTGTGTGTGTGTATGGCGCGGCCAATGTCCTTCTGGCACTGGCCTGGCAAAAAATACTGGCTTTCTTTGATGCACCTGTCGCAACCCCGTGGGCGATTCGAGCCTATGGCGTTTCGCAGTTGGCCAAATATGTACCGGGCAATATCTTTCAATTTGCGGGGCGGCAAGCCATCGGTATGGCCGCTGGCCTGGAAGCGCGCGCTTTGCTGAAATCCACCCTCTATGAGTTGGGCTTGCTGGCGCTGGTTGGCGCATGCTATGGGATTCTGGCCTTGCCACTGTTGCTCGGCTGGCTGACCGGATGGATGGCCTTGCTGCTCTTTATCGCGACGATCAGCGCTTTGGCATGGGGCATCCACCACTTTTTCTCTGCAAAACTGGCTGCCGCGTGGGGAATGCACACGCTATTTCTGTTGGTGTCTGGCCTGATTTTCTGGCTGATTTTGCAAAATATCAGCCATGCCACGCCGCTGCCGGTCGCTGGCGTGGCAGGGGCCTATGTGTTGGCATGGCTGATTGGCTTGGTCACCCCGGGGGCCCCCGCTGGCGTGGGTGTTCGAGAGGCGGTGCTGTTGTTTCTATTGGGTGCCTGGGTACCACCAGGTCAGTTGGTGTTCACCATTGTGGTGGGGCGTATGATGACCGTGATCGGTGATCTGCTTTTTTTCGGCGTCAGTTGTGCAATGAAGCGCAGCCCAGCCTGAGCTCATAAAAAATATATGCGTTTTTCTTTTCCCAAGCCGGGGATGTCGGTATCGGGCATGGGTCTGGCTGGTGTTTATGCAGCTGCCTGTCTGTTTGTGCTTTTTGTCAATGGTGCACTTCCTTTTGTGGGCATCCCGACCCTTGGTCAAGCGGTATGGACCACCGGCTTTTCTCATTCGTTTGCGAATGAGTCCATGCTCAGTATCCATGCCCACAATTTTGGCGCGCCCCATCCCGCCGCGATGGCTTTCGGTTTGGCTGGCGCATGGCTGGCTGGGGTGTTCATCAGCCTGGGGCTGCATGCCGCTGATGCCTATGCCTTGATGGTGGCATTTTGGCTCGCGTTGGCTTTCTGGGGCGCTTACCAACTGTCCCGGGCATGGGATGTCTCTGCATCTTTGTCGATACTCGCAGCACTGGCATGGGGAACCATGCCCATGGTCTGGAACCATGTCGCCTATTCGATGCTCTCGACAGGTATTGCGCTGCTGCCGTTTTATGTCTGGGCGGCATGGCGATTCTTTAATGCACCCTTCGCCAGCGCCAAGGGCAAAGCAGCTCTTTATGCCTTGGTTTGCGTACTGTCCATTTTTATGGACGGCTACAGTTTCATGATGTTTGCGGTAGCTGCCAGCATCGTGGCCATCGCTGCTTACTGGAGAAAAACGGCCGGCTTGGCGCATTTGCTGGTGCATGGCCTGTGTTTTGCCATCGCCTATGTGTTGTTTGCGCTCTATATTGGCAAGGGGCAGTACAGTGCCGCCAATCTGGATTTCTTCCGAGGCTGGGGTGCCGACATCAGCTTTTTCCTGATCCCGTCCAAAGGGGTGCATTGGCTTGCCGATCTGATGGGCTGGAGCAGAGCCAGGTCCATGAACGAATATTTCGGCGACACATCGGTCTGGATCACGACGTTCTGCCTGCCTTTGCTGGTGTTTGCTACTGTTTTTTGCTTCTTGCTGAAAAGCCAATACAAATATCCGCTGATGGTGGTGGCCTTGTTTGGTTTCTATATGGCCATGGGGCCCTCGCTGAAATTCAACTCGGTCAAGCCAAGCCCTGAAACGCCCGACTTGATGGAGGCCCGGTATGCCATCGCCCCGACGGGATCGGGACTTCTTTCTGAAAATCTCCCGGGCTTCAAGAATATGCGTGCCAGCTACCGCTGGGGTGCCTTGGGCTTCTTTGGTGCCTGGGCCCTGATGGTGGTCGCGCTTTCTGGAAAACAGCGCAGGGGACTGACGACAGCTGCCGCTCTGTCGATGCTGTGCATCACCGCGCTGAACCTGCCAGACTTGCCTAAAAAATATGTGTTGTACAAAGCCTATCGTTCGCAGTTCATGCAGATTGACCATGATCTGGTGCTGAAGATGGGAGACTATTTGAAGCCGCGAGAGAAAGTGGTCTTCCTGCCTTGGAGAAACGATTTTCTGGTGAATTATGTGGCGGGGAAATTAAATATCGTTACCTACAATGTTGGCGGTGACAAGAACTATGAGGATGCGCGACCATTCTGGCCGGGTGTCTTGAAGGCGGTGCCACAGGGCACCAGCCCGGAGGACTTTTCCATCCGCGTCACCAGCCTGCTGATGAACGGCGACGCAGACGCCGTGGTCGTCCCTTACATCGACATGCTGTGGGCGGCACACCGCTGGCCGTACCCGGCATCAGAAAAAATGGCATTGGCACCCAAGATCCAGGAATTAAAGGATTCTGCCTATGTCAGCGTGACCGAGGAGGCTTTGTATGCCGCCGTGAGGCTCAAGGCCGGGGGTGTCTCTGCTGCGCAGCGCCAGGAATTTGCAGAGCAGATCCAACAAGACTATTGCTTGGAGCAGAGATGCTTGAAGGTTCAGCGTTTCTCCAAATTGCCATTTACCCAGGTGGGTCGCCTGCAAGACGATCAGTTGGTATCTTCCGGCAAGGCTGGCTTCATGCACTTTGGGCCCTATGCACCGATGGAGTCTGGTGATTACCTGCTACAGGTACGAGGTGAAGCGCCATTGCCGGCAGGTGCATGGGTCGACGTGGTCAGCGGCAATGGATCGCTCAACCATGGGAAGTTCCTCATCGGGCAGCCGGACGCATCGCGTCCAGGGGTGCTGGTCCAAGAACCGATTCATCTAGCGAATGCGGTGCAGGATCTGGAGATCCGCCTTTACGTGAGTGCAAATACGCAGCTGTCCTTGGCGGGCTACGACATGAAGTCATTCAATCGCGCGGGACAGCATTAAGCCTATCGCTTTATTCCATGGGCAGACACGTAGCCGACGATATGGAGCAGACAAAGAGTTTTAATTTTGATTACAAATTGGGCGAGGTTTCGCCAGTGCCTCAGGGGAAAAATACTGCATAGTCAGGCGGGTTTCTGTCCTTGCAATGGCTCTCCAGCAGGCAACCGTGGTTCCATAGATTCAATGAGAAATTTGTCATGAAAAAAGCCATCATTACCGGCATTACCGGCCAAGACGGGGCCTATCTGGCCGAGCTACTGCTCTCCAAGGGTTACACCGTTTATGCCACGTTCCGCCGTACCAGCTCGGTCAACTTCTGGCGCATCGAAGAGTTGGGTATCCAAAACGATCCGAACCTGCATCTGGTCGAGTACGACTTGACCGATCTGTCATCCAGCATCCGCCTGCTGCAGACCACGGAAGCCACCGAGGTCTACAACCTGGCGGCACAAAGCTTTGTCGGCGTGTCGTTTGAGCAACCGGTAACCACGGCAGAAATCACCGGTCTGGGCGCTGTGAACCTGCTTGAGGCCATTCGCATCGTCAACCCCAAGATCCGCTTCTACCAGGCCAGCACCTCCGAGATGTTTGGCAAGGTGCAGGCGGTGCCGCAGAAGGAAGACACGCCGTTCTACCCGCGCAGCCCCTATGGCGTTGCCAAGCTGTATGCGCATTGGATGACGGTGAACTACCGCGAGAGCTATGGCATCTTTGGCGCCAGCGGCATTCTGTTCAACCACGAAAGCCCGTTGCGCGGTCGCGAGTTCGTCACCCGCAAGATCACCGACAGCGTGGCCAAGATCAAGCTGGGCAAGCTGGGTGTGATGGAACTGGGCAATATCGATGCCAAGCGGGATTGGGGTTTTGCCAAGGAGTATGTCGAAGGCATGTGGCGCATGCTGCAGGCCGATGCGCCTGACACCTTTGTGCTGGCCACCAACCGCACCGAGACCGTGCGCGATTTTGTGCGCATGGCGTTCAAGGGCGCCGGTATGGATGTGGATTTCCAAGGCAAGGCTGAGGATGAGACCGCCATTGATACTGCCACCGGCAAGACGGTGATGAGGGTCAATCCCAAGTTCTACCGTCCTGCCGAGGTGGAGTTGCTGATTGGCGACCCCGCCAAGGCCAAGGCCAAGCTGGGCTGGGAGCCGCAAACCTCGCTGGAGCAGCTGTGCCAGATGATGGTTGAGGCCGATATGCGCCGCAACCAGGTCGGGTTCTCGTTCTGATGAACGCCGCTGCCAATGCCGTGGGTGCAGCAGCGCAAAAGCGGGTGCTTCTGACGGGTGCGCAAGGCTTTACCGGCCAGCATCTGGTGCCCTTGCTGCGCGCTGCTGGCTGGGATGTCTGGTCGCTCGATCGCTCGCCACCCGAGGGCGCTGGGCTGATTCCAGCAGCGCAGTGCCTGCAGGCGGATCTGCTGGACGACGCTGCCTTGCAACGCGCCGTGCACCAAGTGGAGCCGCAGGCCGTGGTGCATCTGGCTGCCATCGCCTTTGTGGGCCATGGCTCGGCGGATGACTTTTACCACGTCAACGTAGTGGGCACACGGCATTTGTTGCAAGCCTTGAGCACCTTGCCAGTCAAGCCGCAATGCGTGCTGCTGGCCAGTAGCGCCAATATCTACGGCAACAGCCATGAAGGTGCCTTGCCCGAGAGCACTACCGCCAACCCTGCCAATGACTATGCGGTGAGCAAGCTTGCGATGGAATACATGGCGCGGCTGTGGCTGCCGCAGTTGCCGGTGGTGTTGGTGCGGCCTTTCAATTACACGGGTCTGGGCCAGTCGCCGCAGTTTCTGATTCCCAAGATCGTGGAGCATGCTCTGCGCAAAGCCGAGGTGATTGAGCTGGGAAACCTCGATGTGGACCGCGATTTCTCGGATGTGCGCGATGTGGCCGCTGCCTATGTGCGGCTGCTCGATAGCGCGGCGCAAGGCCTTGCGGTGGGAAGGGTGTTCAATGTGGGTTCGGGCCGCACTTGGTCGTTGCGCAACGTATTGGCGCAAGTGCAGCAGATCAGCGGGCATGGGATGGAGGTACGGGTGAATCCTGCCTTTGTGCGAGCCAACGAAGTGCGTATCTTGCGGGCTGACACCACTGCATTGGAACAAACTATTGGTGAGTGGCGAAGATACCAATTGGTAGACACCTTGCGTTGGATGCTAGATGCTCAAAGGACAACATGGGTGGTTTAGACATTATCTTGGGTGCGGATGCACTCCATGCGCCGTTGACCGGCATTGGGCGCTACAGCTATGAGCTGGCAAGCCAGCTGCGTCAGCACTCCGATGTGGATTGTTTGCGCTACTTCTCTTTGGGCCGTTGGGTGGCTGACCCGCTGGCCTCGCTGGATGCCAAGCCTTCAAGCCTAGGCAAGGCTCAGGAGGAGCAGCGCGTATCTACTAGCACTTTTCTCCCGAAGACCTCAAAGGTGCGCAGAGTTCTTTCTGCCAACCGCGTAGCCGTACGTATTTATCAGGCTCTGGTGCCTACCCTGTCGCGCTGGCAATTGCGCGGGCAGTCAGAGGCGATTTTTCATTCTCCCAATTTACTGGTGCCGGATTTTCCTGGGAGAACGGTCAACACCGTGCATGACCTCTCGCATGTGTTCTACCCGGAGTTCCACCCACAGGCGCGGGTGGACTTCATGAACATTGCCTTTGGCAGCAGCCTGCGTAACACGACGCATGTCATCACCGACACGGAAACCGTGCGCCAGGAGTTCATCCAGCACTTTGGCTGGTCAGCGGACAAGGTCACTGCCATTGGTCTGGGCATGGATGCCGCCTACCACCCGCGCAGCGATGCTGAATTGGCACAGGTACTGGCCAAGCATGGGCTGCAGCCGCGCAGCTACGCGCTGTATGTGGGCACCATTGAGCCGCGCAAAAACATCGGCCGTTTTCTGCAAGCTTACGAGCAGCTGGACCCGGCCTTGCGCAAGGCTTGCCCGCTGGTGCTGGCGGGTGGCAAGGGCTGGAAATCGGAAGACGTACACCGCCGCATGGAGCAAGCCGCCAACGAGGGTTGGCTGCATTACCTGTCCTATGTCGACCAGGCCGACCTGCCCATGCTCTATGCGGGCGCGCGCCTGTTCGCCTACCCCTCGCTCTACGAAGGCTTTGGGCTGCCGATTGTGGAGGCCATGGCCAGCGGCACGCCGGTGCTGACGTCTGACGCCTCCTGCATGCCCGAGGTGGCTGGCGGCGCAGCGGCCCTGGTCAACCCGCTGGATGTGGACGACATTCTGCGGGGCCTGCAAAGCCATCTGGGTGATGAGGTGTGGCTGCGTGATGCCAGCGCCAAGGGCCTGGCGCGTGCAGCCACCTACTCCTGGCAGCGCTGCGCAGCGGAGACCTTGGCTGTCTATAAGGCGCTGTAAGGCGGTAAAGGTCCTAGACCTTGTTAGGCCTGGTTAGGCCTGGTTAGATCTTGCTATCAGGCCAATCCACAAACGAATGCCGCCACCCCGTCCACACCCCAGGCCCCTGCGCCATCTCCGCATCGCTGAGCAAGCAACTGTCCAGCTGCGCACGCAGCGCAGCCTCATCCATATCGATACCGATCAGCACCAGCTCCTGGCGCGCATCGCCCACGCGCTCGTCCCAGGCTTTGCGGATCAGGGCTAGCGCCTCTTCGTCTTGCGGCCAACGCTCTTGTGGCACGGCGGCCCACCAGTAGCCGGCGGCGCTGTGGCGCGCCACCGCACCGGCCTGTGACCACTGGCCTGCCAACGTGGGGTGGCTGGCCAGCCAGAAAAAGCCTTTGGAGCGCACGACCCCCGGCCATTCCTGGTTGATCAGCGCAAAAAAGCGCTCGGGATGGAAGGGGCGGCGGGCGCGGTAGACAAAGCTGCCAATGCCGTAGGCCTCCGTCTCCGGCTGGTGGCTGCCGCGCAGCTCCTGCAGCCAGCCGGGGGCCTGGGAGGCCTGCTCAAAATCGAACAGACCCGTTTGCAGCACCTTGTGCAGGGGTACCTGGCCAAACTCGGCCAGCTCGATGCGGGCGCGGCGGTTCAGGCCGCGCAGGATGCCCATCAGTTGCTCGCGCTCGGCGTCAGACACCAGGTCGGCCTTGTTGAGCACGATCACATCGCAGAACTCAATCTGCTCGACCAGCAGGTCAACGACGGTGCGCTGGTCCTCATCGCCCAGCGATTGGCCGCGTGCCCGCAGCTGGTCGCGCGAGCTGTAGTCGCTCAAAAGATTGAAGGCATCGACCACGGTGACCATCGTGTCGAGCTGCGCCACATCGCCCAGGCTGCGGCCGTCCTCGCCGGCAAAGGTAAAGGTCTCTGCTACGGGCAGGGGCTCGGAGATGCCGGTGGATTCGATCACCAGCTGGTCAAAGCGGCCTTCGCTGGCCAGACGGCTGACTTCCAGCAGCAAATCCTCGCGCAAGGTGCAGCAGATGCAGCCATTGCTCATCTCCACCAGCTTCTCATCGGTGCGCGACAGCTCCGCCCCGCCCTGGCGCACCAGGGCTGCGTCGATGTTGACCTCGGACATGTCATTGACGATAACCGCCACGCGCCGGCCTTCGCGGTTGTTCAGGATGTAGTTCAGCAGGGTGGTTTTGCCGGCGCCCAGGAATCCGGAGAGCACGGTGACGGGGAGTTTGGGGGGGCGTGTCGTGGCCAGTGGGTAGGAGAGGGTGCTGGAAGTCATCGTGGAATGCGGGGTTGGCGCTGGCTTGGGTGGCTTGCTGCATGCCAAAGCCAGCGTTGGGTGGTGCGTGTGTTGCGGATGTGATATGTTATAACATAACAAATTGAAGCTGATTTTTCTCAAGCGTTCACGGGGGACCGGGGCTGGCAGCCGTTGAGATGTGGAAAGAACACTGATGATTCCAAGAACTTACGCGCAGTGGCGGCACTGCATCACGGTTGAATGCGGCATTCCCTTGAGCGCCGACTTCATCGCGCAACGCCTGGCGGTGTGGCGCAATCCGGGGCTGGAAGAAACCCAGCGCTTCAGGCGCCTGTACGGCGATGCGCATTGGCAGGCGGTGCAGCGCTGGTTGGTGCAGGCGGCGCAGGAGCAAAAGCAGGAGGGCGCCGCTGCGGTGCCCCCGCTGGCAGCGCCTGCGCAGCAGACCGGCTAAACTCGGGCCTCTGCCTTTGTTGTCACCATGTCCACAGCCGCCAAAACGCCCCAGCCCGAGTTGACCAAGCACCAAGCCCTGGTGCTGCAAGCGCTTGCGCGCGAGGCCAATCCGGCCAGTGCCTATGCGCTGCTCGACCAGCTGCGTGACGAAGGCCTGCGCGCGCCCCAGCAGGTGTACCGCGCGCTGGACAAGCTGATCGAATACGGTCTGGTGCACAGGGTGGAAAGCCTCAACTCCTTTGTGGTCTGCGCACATACCCATGCCGAAGGGCATGACCATGGTCTGGTGGTGTTTGCCATCTGCGATACCTGCGGTCAGGTCGATGAGTTCCTGGAGCCTGCGGTGGAGCGGCGCCTCAAGACCTGGTCGAAGGCCAACGGCTTCCGCCCCAGCAGCACCCATGTCGAGATGCATGGCATTTGCAGCCGCTGCGCTGCGGCACCGGCGGCCTAAGAACCTGTTCAAAGTCTCTACGCAGCCGCGTTGGAGTGCAATCGGGATGAGTTCGAAGGGATGGAACGCAGCTTGCACCGGGTTGCAAGCAGGGGCCAGCGTGCATAAATCGCCCGATTTCACTCCAACTCGTAGGGACAGTGGCTTTGCGAGCGGTCTGCGTCGTTGCAAATCCTCGCAATAGCTGGGCTATTGCTGCGGTATTGCGCGGCTGGGCGCCCCCCTAGCATCCCATCTCGCAAAGACACTGTCGCGGCGCGAGGAGACTTTGAACAGGTTCTAAGCGCCTCGGCCAGCCTCCTTCTCTTCTCACAACACACGATTTTTCTGCTTCGGTGCATGGCGGCCTGCGCCAGGCTGGGCTGCGCATTTTCTGTTGGTATTTTCATTTGATGTTATAACATCACATTTTGAAAATGCTGCAGGTGCATCGCCGATGTTGCCAGCTTGACTGGGCGGCATGGCACCTGCGAATGGGCGAGCTATGGGATCAATACAAACAACCAGGCGCCGCAGCGCCTTGCAGGCGTCTGCGCTTTCGCGCTGCCTGCTGGCGCTGGGCCTGAGCGCGCTGCTCTGGGGCGTGGTGCTATGGGCGGTGCAGCAGCCATGATGCAGTCTGTTCCCAGCCTGCCGGCGGCGGCAGTGCATGGCATCGATTTTGAACTCTCCAACCTGGGCCTGGGCTATGGCGGCAAGCTGGCGCTGCGCGGTGTCAGTGGGCAGTTTGCGGCCGGCTCGATGACGGCCATCGTCGGCCCCAATGGCGGCGGCAAATCGACCTTGCTCAAGGGCTTGCTGGGGCAGCTTGCGCCTATGCAGGGGGCGCTGCGCTGTCGCTATCCGCGTGCGGCGCTGGGCTACCTGGCGCAGGCCTGCGAGGTGGAACGTGACTTTCCCATCAGCGTGGAAGACTTTGTCAGCATGGGCCTGTGGGCGCAGACGGGTGCGCTGGGGGCCGTTAGCGATGCACAGCGGGCGCAGATCAGCGCAGCGCTCGCGACAGTGGGCCTGCAGGGCTGGCAGCCGCGCTGGATTGCCGAGCTCTCGGGCGGGCAGTTCCAGCGCATGCGCTTTGCCCGGCTCTGGGTGCAGAACCCGCCGGTGATCCTGCTGGACGAGCCCTTCACCGGCGTGGATGAGCCCTCCATCGATGTGCTGCTGCAGCTGTTGCAGCAATGGCATACGCGGGGCCGCACCGTGCTGGCCGTGCTGCATGACCGCGAGATGGTGGAAGCGTTTTTTCCGCAGGCCTTGGCGCTGGCAGGCATCCAGCTGGCCTGGGGTGCAAGCGCCGATGTGCTGCCGTGCCTGGCTGCGCGCGCAGGTGCCAGTAGGCGCGCATGATCGCTGAGCTGTTGTGGCAGCCCTTTGTGGACTACGGCTTTATGCGCCGCGCGTTGGCCGGTTGCCTGGCTTTGAGCGCCGGCGCCGCACCCTTGGGCACCATCTTGCTGTTGCGCCGCATGAGCCTGGTGGGCGATGCGATGTCGCATGCCATCTTGCCAGGGGCCGCCCTGGGCTATTTGCTGTTTGGCCTGTCCTTGCCGGCGATGACGATCGGCGGCCTGGCGGCTGGCCTGATCGTGGCCATGCTCTCGGGCGTGGTGACCCGCTACACCGCCTTGCGCGAGGACGCGAGCTTTGCCGGCTTCTACCTGATCTCGCTGGCGCTGGGCGTGTTGTTGATCTCGCTGCGCGGCTCCAATGTGGATCTGCTGCATGTGCTGTTTGGCTCGGTGCTGGCGCTGGACGATCCCACCCTGTACCTGACCGCCACCATTGCCAGCCTGTCGATGCTGGGCCTGGCGCTGGTGTACCGGCCCTTGCTGATGGAATGCCTGGACCCCGGCTTTCTGCGGCTGCAGGGGCGCATGGGCAGCATCAGCCATGCGCTGTTCATGCTGCTGCTCGTGCTCAATCTGGTGGGGGGCTTCCATTCGCTGGGCACCTTGATGGCGGTGGCCCTGGTGGTGCTGCCCGCCGCCAGCGCGCGCTTCTGGCTGCGCGGTGTGGGCCTGCAGATGGCGCTGTCGATGGGTATCGCCATGGCTGGCAGCGTGCTCGGCCTGCTGCTGTCCTACCACGCGGGCATTGCGGCATCGGCCGCCATCACCTTGAGCCTCGGCTGCCTGTACCTGCTGTCGCTCTGCCTGGGGCGGCTGGGCAGCGTGCGCGCGCAGCGCCAACGGCCGGCCAACGATTCTGTGTCTGAACCAATGGGAGTATCCGAATGAGCAACTTTTACCTGAACCGCCGCGCGCTGCTGGGGCTGGCGCTGACCAGCGCCTTGCCTGCCAACGTCGTCTGGGCCGCGGGCCAGCCGCTGCCCGTGGTGGCCAGCTTTTCCATCTTGCAGGATTTGACGCGCCAGGTCGGCGGTGATCGGGTCAGCGTCTCTGCGCTGGTCGGCCCTGACGGCGATGCCCATGTGTTTGAGCCCACGCCGCAGCAGGCACGCCAGTTGCAGCAGGCCAAGGTGCTGGTGGCCAATGGGCTGGATTTTGAGGGTTGGTTGCCGCGCCTGAAGAAGGCTGCGGGCTTTCAAGGCCAGGAGATCGTGGCATCCCAAGGCATTGCCGTGCGCAGCTTGCCCAAGGGCCAGGGCCACGACCATGGGCATGACCACAGCGCTGGCAAGGAAGGGCATGACCATGACCATGGACACGGCCATGCCCACCACCATGGCCCCAACGACCCCCATGCCTGGCAGGATGTAAAAAACGCCATCGCCTATGTGCGCAATATCGCCAAGGGCCTGGCCACGGCAGACCCGGCCAATGCGGCCCAATACGACCAGCAGGCCACGCAGTACATCGCCCGCCTGACAGCGCTGGATGCCAGCCTGAGCCAGCGCTTTGCCGCGCTGCCGGCCGATCGGCGCAGCGTCGTCAGCACCCACGATGCCTTTGGCTATTTTGCCCAGGCCTATGGCCTGCGCTTTGTGCCGGTGCGCGGCCTGTCAACCGAGTCCGAGCCTTCGGCCCGTGATCTGGCGGCCCTCATCAAACAGGTCCGCGAAGAGCGCATTGGCGCCATCTTTGTCGAGAACATCTCCGACCCGCGCCTGCTGGAGCAACTTGCCCGCGAGACCGGTGCTGCCATCGGTGGGCGCCTGTACTCCGATGCGCTGTCGCCCGCCGGCGGCCCTGCCAGCACCTACATCGACATGGTCGAGACCAACGCTGCTACCTTGCTCAAGGCGTTGCAGGCGGGTTAAACAATCTGCTGCCATAGTGGATCGCCGTTTGTCCCTGCAGCATGACAGACGGCGTATACGACCACGATGGACTACTGCCGTCCATGGTGCGGAGCGCCCTCCATCTTGACGATTCTCCATGGCGTTACGCACCCGTTTGGCGTCAGGTGGATCACGCACACAGGCTGGGATCTGGCGCGGGTCTGACTTTGTTCAATGTGCGCGTTTGCAGCAGTTTTTGGTTTGGAAGGTGCACATTCGACCGCCGGTGTGAACGCTTTGACCATCTCTCTGCCTGATACATACCGTGGGCTAGGGTCGCCCATACGAGCAATCAAATATCTGTTAAGGCTCTCAAATTATAAAAAAACTGATATCAAATTCGCTTTTCTGATCATTGTCAATTGATGTTAATTTGCTTAAATTTTCAGCATTTTAGAAACCCAAAGTAGCGGCAGATGGACTTGTTTTTGCTTGATGGGTAAAAGGTCATCTATGATCCGATCTAATAAATAATCTATAAAAATGTAATTGAAAATAGTATTTATTAATTATTTGTGGATGATGCAATCCAGACCCCTACGACCAAAAGCAACCTCTCTGTACTTGTGTGAGGACTGCAGCACCTTGTGCAGGCTACAGACCACGCTGACCGGTGCCTACGCCTATCCAAAGCTGCGTTTGCTGAATCTGCAAGGATTCAGAACTTTGATGGCTCTGCGCTTAGCGGTTAAGCGGTGTGCATTAGCCGTTGTGGGGGCACTGGCGGCGGGGGTATGCCCCAAGGTGGCGACCGCCGGTCCTATTTTGCCGCATGCTCAAGATAGTGCTGCCGCTAGCCTTGCGGCCATTCATGCGACTAGCAGGAGTGGTAACACCCACCAGAAATTGGTCTTGGATGGGGAGGCCTTGGCGCTAGCGAGCCAGTACTGGTATGTTCAAGGCACCCACACCGTCACCAAAAACCTGTACCAGCAGCGCCTGAGCTGGACCTACATACATAAAATGCAGTATCGACAACGGTGCATAGCCACCCAAAGCGCCCCCGCAGATGTGGACCAGGATGCCAACTGTGTGTCCGTGGCAGTCAACGGCGCCAATGGAGAAACGGACAACAGCTGTGCCATTACCAGCGCACCGGTATGGGATGCGCTCAGTGGCATCTATACCGCGTGTGCGCAGCGTTCGGACGCAGAAATGGTTGCCTTTTGCGAGCCAGGGAAGGGCGATGACCAACCCGGGCGGATGGACCTCTACTGCGAAGGCCGTGGCAGCCCCTTGAGCAGCACTGTCGCCCCCAGCGCCTGCCATGCGGGGTTAGAAGGCAACTACATGGTTGAATGTACCGACCCCCAGAACCACTGGAGCAGGCGGGAGCACGGCGGACCGGGCGCCTGCCGCACCACTGTCACGCCCGGCTACGATTTGACCTGTGATGTGCGCCGCACCCCGTGGAGGCCAGTGTCGTCTTGCACACCCCAGGTCCCTGGTGCTCGTAACGGCTGGGTGGGCACCGAATGCCTGCAACAGGACAACATACAGCCCCAAGATCCGACGGCGCAGAGACACAATGGACGACCTGTGCAGGGCGTTCGAGCTTTAAGTGTGATACCAGACGGGGTGCTGGCACCCTGAAACACTGCGTATTGGTGATTGCCGCAGCATTCAGCGCGTGCCAGTGACGGTGGTGGTATGAGGCAGCCCCGCCCCCAGCTGCAGCACCGCCGTTACCATCGTGCCGGCCGGGCTCGATTGCACGCTGAAGCTGGCGCCCAGGCGTTCGGCGCGGGCAGCCATGCTGCGCATGCCCACCGATTGGCCAGCGCGCTGCACGGCCTGCACATCAAAGCCCACGCCATCGTCCTCGACCCGCACCAGCAGCTGGTTGGGCCGGGGCTGCGAGTACTCCACCCGCACCTTGCTGGCATGGCTGTGCTTGATGACGTTGGACAGCGCCTCCTCCACCAGCCGGGTCAGCAGCAGGCATTGCAGCGCATTGGGGCGCTTGCCTTCTTCGACCGTGCCCTGCCACTGCGCGGCAATGCTCCAGTGCGTTTGCACGCCAATCTCATCGAGGATGCGGGTGATGCGGTGGCGCAGCGGCGCGGCCCATTGCACGGGGGTGTCGGGCACCGATGCGCCGGCGCTGGAGCCGTAGTCGATCAGCTGGTTGAGGTCATCGCGCATGCTTTTGAGCAAGGACAGCACGCGCGCGCTGCTGATGGTCTCGTCCGCCTGCTCGACCAGCGCCATGCTGCGCACCAGGGCACCGCCCAGGCCGTCGTGCAGGTCATGGGCCAGGGCCATGCGCTCCTGCAGCTTGGCGTTCTCCAGCGCCTGCACATGCTCGCGCTGCAGCGCCTGGGCCAGCTCGCTGCGGGCAGATTCCACCCCTTGTTTGAGCTCGCGGTTGAAGCGCCGCACCTCATGCATCTGCCGCACCAGCTGGCCGCCCAAGAGCAGCATCAGCAGGCCAATCACCAGCACGCCGCTGAGCGCCGCCCAGTCGCGCGCCACCTGCCAGCGGTCCAGCACCGAGTACAGGTTGTTCAGCGCCACCAAGGTCAGCAGCAGCCAGATGCAGGCGAGCAGGATATGCGCCAGATTGCGCGGCCGTTTGCGCGGAAACCAGGCATGGAGCTGGAACTGCAACCCATTGACCAGGAACACCGCCGTCGCGCCCTGCCACACCAGGCTAAAGCCCTGGCGTGCATGCTCGGCCGGCACCAGACAGGTGATAGCGGTACCGATCAAGGCCAGCAGCCACAAAAAGCGCTCCACCCAGGGCAGCTTTTGCGCGCCAAAGCGGAAGGTGAAGATGCACACGCTCAGCACATAGCCCAGCAGCGCCACCAGGCTGAAGCGGGCACGGGTGAGCGAATCCGGCCAGGGCCACTGGCCGCCCGCCAGGTAGGTGCTCAAATACAGCATCCAGCACAAGGCCATCAGCGCAAACCAGCCATAGGTGCGGGCCTTGCGCTGCAGCAACCAGATGCTGAAGAACAGCACCCCGGCCATCGCACACAGCACGGCATTGACAAAGTAGACCGTGCGCTGGCGCCATTGCTTGCCCGCCTGCACCTGGGCCACCTCTTGCGGCGCGCCCAGGCGCAGCTGGCCCAGGCCCGGGCTCAAGGCGCGGTGGCCCACCGCATACACCCAGATAGTGTTGACCCCGGGCTGCAGCAGCGATTCGGGCAGCAGCCACCAGCGCGGCACATTCCAGCTGCGTGACAGCGGCTCGACCAGGGAGGCATCGCTCCAGAGCAGGTCATGGTTCACATACACCGCACCGGCCACGCTGATGCCATCAATGCCCAATGCAATGGGCTCAGGGGGCGAGGAGGACTCGGCATCGAGCCCAGGTGGTGGGCTGGCGCAGCTGCGCTGCCAGGCAATGCGGTACCAGACGGCGCCATCGTGCGCAGGCCAGCGCTGGGTCCAGAGATCGGGCAGCGTGACCGGCTCCCAGCCCTCGGTCGGGGCTGGCAGCTGCGGGTTGAGTGCGCTGGCGCGTGCCGCATCCACGTGCAGGATTTGCGCCTTGCAGCTGCCGGCCTGGGGAGTGCTGGCTGGCGCGGGTTGGGCC